>NZ_JASHIT010000070.1:0-9598 GCF_030733595.1 Halomonas sp. MMSF_3323
GGATGGTGGCAACTGGGCGCTAGTGAGCCAGGGGAGCGCTCTAGTCGATGACGTCTAGAGTTGTGCGTCAGATAGGGCTCAAAACGGATCAACTCCGCCCTATGGCGGGGTTGATGGGTAGGGCGCTTGCCAGAGTTGCCTCCAGCTCCTTCAGGCGTCTCGCTGTCGCCATGTCGCTTTGGATGGCCTCTCGCGGTATTTCACCGCTTAGCGCGGGGATCTCTACTCAATACTTGTCACTGGCGTGAGGTAGCGGTAGCAGCTTGAGGAAGAGAGCACCGATAGCGGCCAACTGTTTTTCTGCTCAATGTCATGTTCGACCTGTTGGGTTTCCTGCCGGTCGAGGTCGCTGAAAGCTCCTCTACGGGCCGTTTGCCGTTGTCGATCTGGTGGCCGGTGTCGATCTTGTGCCAACACCGAGCTGAGCCATAGACAAGGCGTGGGTCATCTTTAAGTAGCAGGATTGATGAGGTGCAAAAGTACGGTTGAGCCCGGGCAGGAAGGGCTTGCAGCAATATCCAGGATCAATAATTGGGGAAAAAAGCGCCGGAATGTCAGGGGAGGGGGCATGGATCGCAGATCTGACATGGCGCCCTCTGCAGGATTCGAACCTGCGACCTGCCGCTTAGGAGGCGGCTGCTCTATCCTGCTGAGCTAAGAGGGCGTTGGGGCGGCATTATAAGCGGCTGACTCGCCAAGATAAACCCGCAGTTGGCAGGGAAGGTGGCTGGGACGGTGGCGAGGAAGGTGGCTGGGCAGGTGATCCGGGCGGGTGTCAGCGCTGGCCTGGCTCGGTAGAATGCGCGCCACGGCTCTTTGTTATCCACACCTGTCTGGCGTTTTCGATGTCTCAACACCCCACGAGTGACGCTGCCGTCACTCCCGCTGCTGGTTCTGTCGCTGCTTCTGATGCTGCCGCTTCTGTTGCTGGTCATGCGTCCGGCGGCGCGCCGCTGTCTGTCCATGGCGATCGCCACTTCGATGGACTGGCGGACAAGTTCTCGGCGTCGCTCTACGGGCACCTGCGCGGCGAGCTGCGCCTGTCGTTGCTGGACCGTCTGCTGCCGGAGATGCTCGATCTCGAAGGCCAGCCGGTGCTGGACGTGGGCGCGGGGCTCGGTCAGCAGGCCCAGTGGTTCCTCGAGCGTGGGCATGCGGTAACGCTGGCCGAGCCCGCAGGCGAAATGCTCGACCGGGCCCGGGAGGCGATCGACGCCCAGGGTGTCGAGGCGTCCCGGGTCCGCTATCTGACGTCGCCGCTGCAGGACCTGGCGGGCGAGGCCCCCGGGCCCTGGCCGCTGGTGGTGTGCCACGCGGTGCTCGAATGGCTGGGCGACCCCAGGGCGGCCATCGATCGCCTGGCCGCGCTGATGGCGCCGGGGGCTCAACTGTCGCTGATGGTGTTCAACCGCGACGCCCTGCGGCTGTCCAACGTGGTCAAGGGCAACCTGGACAAGGCGCTGGAGGATCGGCTCGAGGGCAAGGGGCAGCGCCAGCGGCTGACACCGATCTCGCCGCTGACCCATGACCAGGTGATGGCCTGGACCGAAGCCGCCGGGCTTCGTTGCGAGGGCGTGGCGGGGATCAGGGTGTTCCACGATTACCTGCGCCACCCGCCCCAGAACGACAAGGAACTCGACAAGCTGGTGGCGCTGGAGCACGCCTACTGCCGCCTGGACCCCCATTGGCGGCTGGGCCGCTATCTGCTCTATACCTTCCGCCGTCCGGCCGACCCCGAGGAGCGTCCATCGCCGCGCGACGGCGGCGCTGACACCCGTGAGGAGACCCCGACATGAGTGCCGAAACCCCGGTGTGCCAACTGCTCGAGCGTCAGGACGCCGACTATCGCGGCTGGTGGTGGGTGGCGCCGCCTCGGGATAGCTGGCTCGAGCAGGGCGAAGGGACCCTGATCAGCGCCGATGTGTCGGTGCGTGCCGCCTGGCAGGCCCAGGGGCGCCCGGCGCTGTCGCCGTTCTCGCCCGAGGCGTCGTCGCCGCCGGGGGTGGTGCTGTTCTGGCCCAAGTCCCACGCCCTAGGGGAGTGGTGGCTGTTGTGGCTGTGTCAGGTATTGCCCGAAGGCACGCCGATGCAACTGGTGGGCGAGCACCAGGGTGGCATCAAGCGGGTACTCAAGGTGCTGGCGGCTCTGGGCATGGGCTGTCGCAAGCTCGACAGCGCCCGGCGCTGCTCGCTGTTCGCGACCCGCTCGGCGCCCCAGCCCCTCGATCCGGAAGCGGTGTGGACGCGTTTCGAGGCCGCCGGCCTGACGCTGGCAAGCCATCCAGGCGTCTTCGGACACGGCAAGTTCGACGAGGGCACGGGGCTTCTGATCGAGCAGCTAGAGACCGCCTTGCCCCGGGGCCAGGTGCTCGACATGGGCTGCGGTGACGGCATTCTGGCGGCCTGGATGGCACAGCAGGGGCGTGATGTCACCGCGGTGGACGTCAGCGCCTTTGCGGTGGAAGCGACCCAGCGCTCGCTGGCGGCCAATGGGCTAAACGGCGAGGCACTGGAAAGCGACGTCTACTCGGCGCTGGCGGGTCGTCGCTTCGACGCCATCGTCTCGAATCCGCCGTTTCACCAGGAGCGCTCCATCGACTACGGCCCGGCGGCCCGTCTGATCCAGGAGGCGCCCCAGCACCTGACGCCAGGCGGGCAATTGATCCTGGTGGCCAACGCCTTCCTGCCCTACGCAGATCCCCTGGAGAAGGCCTTCGGCGGCTTCGAGATCCTGGCCGACAATGGCCGTTTTCGGGTCTACCGTGCCCGCCTCGCCAGGGGCTAGCTAGGTACCTGCCGGGCTAAGTGCCTGCTGGGCTAGGTCTTCTGACCCGGCGTGCGGTAGTGGATCTCGGTGATCAGCCAGGTGGTCTCCCCGCCGGGGGCGGCCACCGTCACTTCGTCGTCCAGCGACTTGCCCAGCAGCGCCTTGGCCAGCGGCGCGTCGACGCTGATCCAGCGCTTGCTGGTGTCGGTCTCGTCGTGGCCGACGATGCGCAGTGACATCTCTTCACCGTCTTCGTCCTCCAGGGTGACGAAGGCGCCGAAGAACACCCGATCGGTGTCCGCCGGCAGGCGGTCCACCACCTGCAACTCATCCAGGCGTTTGGTCAGGTAGCGAATGCGACCGATGACCCGGTTGAGCTCCTTCTTGTTGTAGGTGTAGTCGGCGTTCTCGCTGCGGTCGCCAAGGGCCGCCGCCTCGCCGACCTTGGCCGATAGCTGCGGTCGCTTGACCCGGCTCAGGTGGTCGAGAATGCCCCTCAGGCGCTCGGCACCTTCCAGGGTAATCAGGTTGCTCTTGGGTTCCTGACGGGGATCCTTCGCCGGGTCACGCCAGCGAGTCATGTTGCGGCCTTTCATGGCGATCCTCGGTGAGTCGTTGAATCAGACAAGGTCCACGAGGGTGCCGCGACTTGGGTCAGGTCGCAAGCGCTTTGGGTGGTGGGGGAAAGGTCAGGGGAGCGATGCAGTGAGCGGTCGACGAAGAATGCGACTGGCGAATAAATCAAACGTTCGTTACATTTCGGGGAGGGCGCCAGAACGCGTGTGGCTTTCCGTATCGGGTTACAACGCCTGGGTCAGTGCTCGGCATCGCTTGGCCTGATCGCTCAGCCTGACTGCGCACTACGGCCGCCCACCATGACCACCCAGCATCAGGGTGCATCACAATAACAGTATCCGGAGCCGCCAAATGTCACGAACCCTGTTTTCCGCCTCGCCTGATGTTCCATCTACCGCGTTGCGTCGACGCCCGCGTCGGCTGCTGGCCACGACGGCACTGACGCTTGTTACCCTGTCCGCCTGCCTCGCCAGCGGCGTGGCGCTGGCCTGGCAGGGTGAGCTCGACCAGCTCAGGAACCGCTGGGAAAGCGTCACCACCTCGAGCGCCTTGTCGGCCCAGGAAGCCCCGTTGACGGCGTTGGCCGCCGAGGCCCACGAGCTGAGCTCGGCCAATCCCAACGTCAGCGAGCTGCTGGTTTGGGAGGGCATCATCGAGGCGTCCCTGGCCAAGGCCAAGGGCGGGCTCGGCGCGCTGGACAACGCCAAGGCCGCGCGGCGGGCGCTGGAGCGGGCCATCGCACTGGACGCCAACGGCCTCGATGGCTCGGCTTACGTGACCCTGGGGGCGCTGTATGACCGTGCTCCGGGCTGGCCGGTGGCCTTCGGTGATGACGACAAGGCCGAGGAAATGTTCAAGCGCGCGCTGACGATTCGCCCCGGCGGTATCGACGTCAACTACTACTACGCCGCCTACCTGGCCGACGAGGGCCGCGACGCCGAGGCCCGCCAGCACGCAGAAAAGGCCATCGCCGGCGCGGTTCGCGCCGGACGCGAAGCCTCTGATGAGGCGCTCAAGGCCGAGGCGCGCGCCCTGCTCAACGAGCTATGATCAGGCGCTCAACGAGCTCTGACCCGCGCCGATTTCCCTGTCGTTTCCCGCCTTGACAGGAGGCCCCACCTGGACTCGCCTTGTGGGGCCCCTGACCGATCCGGATAATGGGCCGATCTGTCTGCGGAGGTCCCCATGCCGGAAACGAGCAACATCGATGCCCCCTTTACCGCCCAGGACGTCGAACTGGTGTCACGCGATTGCCTGCACCAGGGCTTCTTTCGTCTGGACAAGCTGACCTTCCGCCATCGCAAGTTCGAAGGTGGCTGGAGCGAGGCGGTGGTGCGCGAGGTGCATAGCCGGCACGACGCCGTGGGCGTCATGCTCTATGACCCCGAACGCGACAGCGTGGTGCTGGTGGAGCAGATCCGTGCCGGCGCAATGGAAGACGCCCACACCCCGTGGAAGCTCGAGTGCGTGGCCGGACTGGTCGACAAGGACGAGTCTGCCGAGGAAGTGGCCCGTCGCGAGGCCCTCGAGGAGGCCGGTTGCGAGGTCGGGGACCTCATCTTGCTGCATAGCTACTATCCTAGTCCGGGTGCCTGCGACGAACGTGTGACGCTTTTCTGCGGTCTCGTCGATACCAGCGGACTGGGTGGGGTGCATGGCCTGGACGAAGAGCACGAGGATATCCGCGTCCATGTGTTGCCATTTCATCGTGCCTGGGAACTTCTCAATCAAGGGAGACTCGATAACGCCATGTGCCTGATCGGCTTTTACTGGCTGGCCGCCGAACGGGCGTCGTTGAGAGCAAGGAGGTAGCGTGACCCAACGCAGCGCCTACGTCACCGATCTGCGCACCCTGCAGAGCGAGTGCACGGCCAACTACATCCGCCTGACGCGCCTGCTGGGCGAGCTGGAAGAGGGCGAAAGTCGCGAGGTCGAACTGCTCAACGGCGAGCGTCGACTCGGTGCCCTGCGTCTGCATGTCGAAGAGCTGGCGCCCTATACCAGCATCATTCGCGTCAGCCAGGAGGGTATCCTCGACGGCGTCATCGACAGCCCGCGCATGCGCGTGCACCTTTATCACGATGTGCGCATGGCCGAGGTCACCGACTTTCAGCGCCGGCGCCACTTCGATGGCCGCTACCGCTATCCCAACGCGCATATGCACCAGCCCGACGAGAAGCTGCAGATCAATCGCTTCCTCGGCGAATGGCTCGATCACGGGCTGGCCCACGGCCACTCGCTGGATCTGCCGCAGTTGCCCTGAGCCGGTTCGCCGTTGCCGCCCGTCGAGAGATCTCCATGCGCCTGATCCAGATTAGCGATTGCCACCTGTACGCCGACCCGATGGCGCGCTCGCGCCGAGGCCTGCCCGCCCATCAGCTTGAGGCGGTGGTCAAGGCGGTGGACGCCGACCGCCCGGACCTGGTGCTGGTCACCGGTGACATCAGTCAGGATGAGTCCGAGGCCGCCTACCGGCTCGCCACCGAGCGATTGAGCGAGCTCGACTGTCCCTGGTTCTGGATTCCCGGCAACCACGACGACGTGGCGTTGATGGGGGCCGAGCGGGACATCCTGCCCGAGGTCGAGGCCGGCCACTGGCGGCTTCTGCAGCTCGACACCCAGCTTGTCGGCGAGGCCACCGGGCAGCTCGGAGAAGAGGCTCTGGCCGCACTTGGCGCGCGTCTGGCCGAGGACGATCGCCCGACCCTGATCGCCATGCACCATCCGCCGCTGGCGGTGGGCAGCGCCTGGATCGACGCCCTGGGCCTGGTAGATGCCGACGGCTTCTGGGAGGTGCTGGACGGCTATCCCCAGGTGAAGATGGTGCTGTGCGGTCATGTGCATCAGGCCTTCCATGGCGGGATGTCCCTGGCCCATGGAAGGGTCGACGTCTACGCCTGTCCCTCCACCTCTGACCAGTTCCTGCCCGGCAGTGAGGACTTCGCCGTGGACGAGGCGTCGCGCCCCGGCTACCGGGTGGTGGAGTTGAAACGAGAGGGAGAGTGGCAGACCTGGGTAGAGCGCGTCGATATCTAGGAGTCTTACGCTTGGTTCTAAAAAGATAGTTATTAATTCTTTTACGTTATTACTCGCCCCGCAGTATCCTCGCTGACATCTCCACTTTTCCCGTCATGCGAGGTGTCCGGCCATGACCAGCCTTTCCGCACCAGCCCGTGAGCGCGCCGCCCAGGCGTCGCTCACGCCGAAGCGACTGACCCACCTCAAGCAGCTCGAGGCGGAGTCCATCCATATCATCCGTGAAGTGGCCGCCGAGTTCTCGAACCCGGTGATGCTCTACTCCATCGGCAAGGACTCCTCGGTGATGCTTCACCTGGCGCGCAAGGCCTTCCATCCTGGCCCGCCGCCGTTCCCGCTGATGCACGTGGACACCACCTGGAAGTTCCGCGAGATGATCGCCTTCCGCGACCGCATGGCCAAGGAAGCGGGCATGGAGCTGATCGTCCACACCAACGAGGAAGGGCGTGCCGCCGGCATCAACCCCTTCGACCACGGCTCCAGCGGCTATACCGACGTGATGAAGACCCAGGCCCTCAAGCAGGCGCTGGACCAGTACGGCTTCGACGCCGCCTTCGGTGGCGCCCGCCGCGACGAGGAGGCCAGCCGTGCCAAGGAGCGGGTGTTCTCCTTCCGTGACCGCCACCACCGCTGGGACCCCAAGAACCAGCGTCCGGAACTGTGGAATCTGTACAACGCCCGCATCAACAAGGGCGAGTCGATCCGTGCCTTCCCGCTGTCCAACTGGACCGAGCTGGATATCTGGCAGTACATCTACCTCGAGAACATCGACATCGTGCCGCTTTACTTCTCCGCCCCGCGCCCGGTGGTGGAACGCGACGGCATGCAGATCATGGTCGATGACGAGCGCCTGCCCCTGGCCGAGGGCGAAGAGCCCGAGCAGAAGTGGGTGCGCTTCCGCACCCTGGGCTGCTATCCGCTGACCGGTGCGGTGGAGTCTAAGGCTCAGACCCTGCCGGAGATCATCCAGGAGATGCTGCTGACCCGTACCAGCGAGCGCTCCGGCCGTGCCATCGATCATGACCAGGCCGGTTCCATGGAGAAGAAGAAGCGCGAAGGCTACTTCTGACGCCGGCACCGAACGCACGCAGCCACGCGCCTTGCTCCGGCCGACAGTGATCGGGAGCGAGGACGCAGATGACAGATCAAGGGCCCGGCGTCCAGCACGACGTCGGGTCACCATCAGGGGTACAGCATGTCTCACCAGTCCAGTCTGATTGCTGACAACATCGAGCAGTATCTGCACGAGCACGAAAACAAGGACCTGTTGCGGTTCATCACCTGCGGCAGCGTCGATGACGGCAAGTCGACCCTGATCGGTCGCCTGCTGCACGATTCCAAGATGATCTTCGACGACCAGCTGGCGGCCATTACCCAGGCCTCCAAGACCAAGGGCACCACCGGCGAAGAGGTGGATCTGGCGCTGCTGGTCGACGGTCTGCAGTCGGAGCGCGAGCAGGGCATCACCATCGATGTGGCCTATCGCTTCTTCTCCACCGACAAGCGCAAGTTCATCATCGCCGACACCCCGGGGCACGAGCAGTACACCCGCAACATGGCCACCGGTGCCTCCACCGCCGGCCTCGCGGTGATCCTGATCGACGCCCGTTATGGCGTGCAGACCCAGACCCGTCGTCACAGCTTCATCGCCGACCTGCTGGGCATCCAGCATCTGGTCATCGCGGTCAACAAGATGGACCTGGTCGACTACTCCCAGGCGCGCTTCGACGAGATCGTCGCCGACTACCGCGCCTTCGCCGAGCAGCTCGACGCCAGCGACATCCACTTCGTGCCGCTGTCGGCGCTCAAGGGTGACAACGTGGTCGATCGCGGCGAGCGCCTCGACTGGTACCAGGGCCCGGCGCTGCTGGAGCTTCTGGAGACCGTGGAGGTCAGCCGCGACCAGAACCTGAGCGATCTGCGCTTTCCGGTGCAGTACGTCAATCGCCCCAATCTCGACTTCCGCGGCTACGCCGGCACCCTGGAGGCGGGCATCCTGCGCCCCGGCCAGGCGGTCAAGGCGTTGCCGTCCAACAAGCTCAGCCGGGTCGAGCGCATCGTCACCTTCGAAGGCGATCTTGACGATGCCTACCCGGGCCAGGCCATCACCGTGACCCTGGAAGACGAGATCGATATCTCGCGTGGCGACTGGCTGGTGGCGGCGGACGCCGACATCACCCTGTCCAATGCCTTCGACGCCGACATCGTGTGGATGCACGACGACGCCCTCGAGCCTGGGCGTCAGTACGATATCCGCATGGCTGGGCGTGCGGTGGCAGGCCACGTCGACGCCATCCACTATCAGGTCGACGTCAACAGCCTGGAGCGTCATGGCGCCGAGCGACTCGAGCTCAACGCCATCGCCCGCTGCCGGGTGGCGCTGACCGCCGAGGTGCCCATCGATGACTACGCGCGGGTGCCTGGCACCGGCAGCTTTATCGTCATCGACCGGCTGACCAACGTCACCGTGGGCGCCGGCATGATTCGCGGTGCGGCCAGTGTCGAAGGCGGCGCTACCGAGCAGGTCGACTGGACCGGCTTCGAGCTGGAACTCAACGCCCTGGTGCGCAGGTACTTCCCCCACTGGGAGGCCAAGGACGTGCGCGAGCTGCTCAAGCGCTGACGTCCGCGACCGGCTTCACCATCGTTGGTTCGCTGCAACAGCGGCCCCTGCGCTACGGCGCAGGGGCCGCTGTCCAATGAGCACCGAAAGAGAACAGTAATAGCGGCGTCTCAGTGGCCTGGTTGAATCAGAATACTAGTGCTTTCCGATGGATTTAACTCCAACTGAGCAGCTAGATGGTGGCGGGCTGGTGCCTGGGCTAGACCAAAGGCAGGATGCGTCGCGTGTGACGTCATGACGACGTCTTCCATTCCCCCACGGAAGCAGGGAGGGCATGAACATGGTGGCCTGCCATCTCTATGACAATATCGAAATCGCCTGCCTGTACCATTTTCCGGTCAAGCTGTCGCTGCGAGACGGTGACGAGAAGCACGGCGAGGCACTGGATACCGCCTTCAACGAGGATCGCGAGGAGTGTCTGTCGCTGAAGACAGAGCGCGGCGAGCGCATGGTAGTGCTCGACGACATTACCCGCATGGAAGTGCTGGTCGACAACCCCCATTTCATGGTGCTCGACTTCGTCTGACGCGGGTCCGGCCTTGACATACCCCCTGACACAGCCCCTGACGACGACGCCCCGCTGACTGGATCAGCGG
>NZ_JASHIT010000071.1:0-8935 GCF_030733595.1 Halomonas sp. MMSF_3323
CGTCCCCCTGCTCGTTTCTGCTGGTCACGCTTTCGGTCGCAACAGGCCGGGCGTGCCGGCCCGCGCTGGACTTAACCCAGCAGCGCCTTGGCGCGTTCCACCAGGTTGTCCACGGTGAAACCGAAGTGCTTGAACAGGTCGCCCGCCGGGGCCGACTCGCCAAAGCTGGACATGCCGATGGTGTCGCCGTCGAGGCCCACGTACTTGCTCCAGTAGTCGCGATGGCCTGCCTCGATGGCCAGACGGGCGCGAACACTGCGCGGCAGGACGGACTCACGGTAGTCGGCGTCCTGGCTGTCGAAGACGTCGGTGGCCGGCATCGATACCACGCGCACCTGCTTGCCTTCGGCTTCCAGGGTTTCGGCGGCCTGCATGGCCAGTGTCACCTCGGAGCCGGTGGCGATCAGGATCAGCTCAGGGGTGCCTTCGCTGTCCTTGAGTACGTAGCCACCACGCTGGATGTTGGCCAGCTGGCTCTTGTTGCGCTCTTGGTGGGGCAGGCCCTGACGGGACAGTACCAGCGCGGTGGGGCCGGCGCTGCGCTTGACCGCGTGGGCCCAGGCGGCAGCGGTCTCGACCGCATCGCAGGGGCGCCAGGTGCACAGGTTCGGGGTGGTACGCAGACTGGTCAGCTGCTCGATCGGCTGGTGGGTCGGGCCGTCCTCGCCCAGACCGATGGAGTCATGGGTGTAGACGAAGATGGCGCGCTGGTTCATCAGCGCCGCCATGCGCACGGCGTTGCGCATGTATTCCATGAAGATCAGGAAGGTGGCGCCGTAGGGCACGAAGCCGCCGTGCAGGGCGATACCGTTCATGATGGCGCCCATGCCGAACTCGCGTACCCCGTAGTGCAGGTAGTTGCCGCCGGCTGCTTCGGCGCTGATGGCCTCGGCACCCTTCCAGAAGGTCAGGTTGGAAGGCGCCAGGTCGGCGCTGCCACCCAGCAGCTCCGGCAGCTGCGGGCCGAGCTCGTTGAGGCAGTTCAGCGAGGCCTTGCGTGAGGCCACGGACTCGCCCTTCTGCTGGGCGGCCTCGACCAGCGCTTCGCTGTTGAGCTCGCTCGGCAATTCACCCTTCTGGCGACGCAGGAATTCGCGGGCCAGCTCCGGGTGCTCCTGCTGGTAGCGCTCGAAGCGAGCCTGCCAGTCAGCCTGGTGCTTCTGGCCACGCTCGCAGGCGTCCCAGCCCTGGTAGATATCCTCGGGGATATGGAAGGGCGCGTGGGGCCAGTCGAGTTGCTTGCGCGCCGCTGCGACTTCCTCTTCGCCGAGTGCCGCGCCGTGGCATTCTTCCTTGCCCTGCTTGTTGGGGGCGCCGAAGCCGATGACGGTCTTGCAGATGATCAGGGTCGGGCGATCCTGCTGGGTGCGGGCCATCTCGATGGCGGCTTTGATCTCCTCGGGCTTGTGCCCGTCCACCGCCGGTACCACGTGCCAGCCGTAGGCTTCGAAGCGCTTGGCGGTATCGTCGGTGAACCAGCCTTCGACCTCGCCGTCGATGGAGATGCCGTTGTCATCGTAGAAGGCGATCAGCTTGCCGAGCTGGTGGGTGCCGGCAAGCGAGGCGACCTCATGGGAGATGCCTTCCATCAGGCAGCCGTCGCCGAGGAAGCAGTAGGTGTAGTGGTCGACGATCTCGTGGCCCGGGCGGTTGAACTGACCCGCCAGGGTGCGCTCTGCCATGGCCATGCCGACGGCGTTGGCCAGGCCCTGGCCGAGGGGGCCGGTGGTGGTCTCGACGCCGGGAGCGTAGCCGTACTCGGGGTGACCAGCGGTCTTGGCGTGGAGCTGGCGGAAGTTCTGCAGTTCTTCCAGACCCAGGTCGTAGCCTGACAGGTGCAGCAGGGAGTACAGCAGCATGGAGCCGTGGCCGTTGGACAGCACGAAACGGTCGCGATCGGCCCACTTGGGATCGTCAGGGTTGTGAACGAGGTAGTCGTTCCACAGCACCTCGGCGATATCGGCCATACCCATCGGGGCTCCGGGGTGGCCGGAGTTGGCCTTCTGGACGGCATCCATGGAAAGGGCGCGAATGGCGTTGGCCAGTTCGAAACGGGACGGCATTGAGGGCTCCTCGCCTGGGGCAAAGTGGCAATCTGACGTTGGCCTGCCCGGTGGGGGCGGCGCAGCGGCGTCAAGGATAGGCGCCGCCTGTCGTGCCTGTGGACAACGAGGGCGGGAGGGGCGGCGCGGATCGATCGGGGACATATTGTCGCCGGAAATGACAGATCCATCAAATGCCGGGGACTTGATCCATGCCTGGCAGGGTCTGCCATGGCCCGGCCTGTCGCTAGGAACCGGACGGTCGAGCGTGTAGAATTTCGTCCCGCCAGGTCCACGCGGAATCTGCATAGTGCGATCGTCGATCACGGTCGCTCCCGTTTCCATCTTGCCAGGCCCGCCTGCCGATTATCCTACAGAGGGTCGAGGACGCCATGAGCGAATACTCCCTGTTTACCTCCGAGTCCGTGTCCGAAGGACACCCGGACAAGATTGCCGATCAGATTTCCGATGCCGTGCTCGATGCCCTGATCGCGCGGGACAAGAATGCCCGTGTGGCCTGCGAGACCCTGGTCAAGACCGGTGTCGCCATCGTGGCCGGCGAGATCACCACCTCCGCCTGGGTGGATCTCGAGGAGCTGGTGCGCAAGGTGATCATGGATATCGGCTATACCTCCTCCGACGTCGGTTTCGACGGCGAGACCTGCGGGGTGCTCAACCTGATCGGCAAGCAAAGTGTCGAAATCGCCCAGGGCGTCGATCGCGAAAAGCCCGAGGATCAGGGCGCCGGTGATCAGGGCCTGATGTTCGGCTATGCCACCAACGAAACCGACTCTTACATGCCGGCACCGATCCACTACAGCCATCGGCTGGTGGAGCGCCAGGCCGAGCTGCGTAAGCGTGGCCTGCTGCCCTGGCTGCGTCCCGATGCCAAGAGCCAGCTGACCTTCCGTTACGACGATGCCGGCAAGCCCTGCGCGGTCGATGCCGTGGTGCTGTCCACCCAGCATGATCCGGACATCGACCAGGAGCAGCTTCGCCAGATGGTCCAGCGCGAGATCATCGAGCAGGTACTGCCGGCGGAGTGGCTGTCCGACAGCACGCGTTATCACATCAACCCGACCGGCAAGTTCGTCATCGGCGGCCCGGTGGGTGACTGTGGTCTGACCGGGCGCAAGATCATCGTCGACACCTACGGCGGCATGGCGCGACATGGTGGTGGCGCCTTCTCCGGCAAGGACCCGTCCAAGGTCGACCGCAGCGCTGCCTACGCCGGCCGCTACGTGGCCAAGAACGTGGTGGCGGCGGGACTGGCCGAGCGTTGCGAGATCCAGGTGTCCTACGCCATCGGTGTCGCCGAGCCGACCTCGGTGTCGATCAACACCTTCGGCACCGGTCGTATCGATGACGAACGTATCGTCGAGCTGGTGCGCGATCACTTCGACCTGCGCCCCAATGCCATTACTCGCATGCTGGATCTGCTGCATCCCATGTATCAGCTGACCGCAGCCTACGGTCACTTTGGCCGTGAGCCCTTCGAGACCAGCTATAGCTGGACCGATACCGAAGGCGAGATCCACACCGAGACTTTTACCGCCTTCCCGTGGGAGAAGGTCGACCGGGCCGACGCTCTGCGCGCCGCCGCCGGTATCTGAGCCCTCATCCGACAGTATCGGCACGGTGTCCGCGCCTGCCGACATGACAAGGCCCGCCTGGTTCGCCAGGCGGGCCTTGTCGCATTGTGGCGGCGGGGGGGCCGCGAATGTGCGAAGAGACGTTGGCAGAGCGGTCGCAAGTCTTCTGGTGACCTGGTGGTGATTGTGCGTCTTTGCCTACCTCTTTGTCGCCGGGTTATGCGTCAAACGGCGACATCATCTCATTCCTTTTCATATCCGCGCATGCGGGCGGAGAAGCCTTTGGCTCACGGCTAATATTAGATGGAGACAGGATGCAGATGCCGCTTAGTCGGCAGCGCGGTATCGCATCAGCGCGTCATCATCTGTCAGGCAGCCAGTGATGGTCGTTGGTTCTCGGTAGTCAAAGGTTCGATGTGTCGTTGTCCATCGCCAGATCGTTGTCGAGAAACCGCTGTTCGAGAAACCATCGGCGGCCAAGTGGCCTGCACGGGAAAGTGACGCCCACGTCGCCGGACAAACGGTTAGAAAGCGGTTGGAAGGCGGCCAGAACGTGAGAATGATTAGCGATAAAAAACGCTGGCGAGCCGCCTGAAAGATGTCAGGAAAGAGGCGCTTTCGGCGACAGGCATATATGGCCTGTGTGAGTTGGACGTCGGTATATATCCATGTCCTTGGCATTTGGGGCGCTGGACAGAAGGCGGTTCGTGGAAGGACATGCCTTGGCCGCGATTGAAGTGTGGCCGGCACGATGGTGTGGTCGGCACGATGGAAAGAGGCCATAGCGCCCGTGACAGGAATACTGGCTGGTGCCCCGGGCGGCACGAAGAAGAGCCGATGTGCGGGTGAGACAGGATCAGGGACATGAGCGCTGCGCCAAGACGGTAGCAACGACAGGGGGATCAGAAGATGGGCGAAGCAAGGCACCACTATCACTTCTATCAGCGCCATCATCAGGGGCACTTTCAGCGTCTTCACGCGGACCCGACCTGCTCGCGAACCAGGCTGGCGTCACAGCAGGAACTCTGGCGCAAGGAGTCGCCGTCGCGTAAGGGGGCTGGCGATGACGGGACCACCGAGGCTGGATGGCGATACTCCCATGACGTGGTATCGCCGGACGGTGACGATGATTATCTCCAGTATCGTGAGCTATTCATGACCAAGTTGGCGCTGGAGGCTACCGCCGCATTGGCAACGTTCCTGGTGACTGCCGCCGCCATCATGATGATTCTGCTTCAGCACCAGGGACTCTTGACCGCCGTCATCGTCATTGCACTGAGCGTGCCCGCCTTTGTGCTGTCGACGCAGCGCCTTTCGTGCCTGGGGCATGATGCAACGATGTTCGAGAGCGAACCCTTGGGAGATATTCGATTATGAGCATCGGTCAACAGGTGCTGCTCGGCGTCGCTATTACCTCGCCGTTGCTGGTGCTGACATGGTGGTCGGTACGACGTACCGATCGCCATCTGAGAAAGCGTCGCCAGTAGCACCTCAGCATACGGGCTCTCCGTACAGCCGCGCCGTTCAGGTACGCCGTCTGAGCACGCCGTTCGAACGTGCCGATCGGTCGAGGCGTTCGGCCGTCATGTCAGGTCGTGGTCTTCGATGGCGACCTTCGGTCGTGACCAAGGAGGGCCAGATGGTCGGGCGTCTCGTCTCTTTTCAGAGTTTCGTATCTTGTCAGAAAAGCACCATCCTCTCGTCTCTCCATTCCTCAGCCAGCTGGCGATGCCTGCTGTTCGTGGTGTCGCTGGTCCTGCCGTCGTGGGCCAACGCCAGCTGTCCTGACTGGACGGCGAGCACGGCGTCCAGTCGCATCACCGAGTTGACCAGCCACCTGCGGCAGTGGGAGCAGGCCTACCGCAAGGACGGCAGCTCGCCGGTCAGCGATGATGTGTTCGACCAGACCGAACGTCGGTGGCGCGAACTCCAGCGCTGCTTTCCCGAGCTCGAGGTGGCGGACTTCAAGGATAGGGCTTCCGCGCCGGCAGCGGATAGTGCCACCCCTTGGCAGCGCCATCCTGTGGCGCATACCGGGCTGCGCAAGGCGCAGGACGCTGCCGAGGTGGAGCGTTGGCTTTCGACCGGTGTTCCAGACTCGCCGGCGCCGCAAGCTTCGTCGCCACAGAGACAGGAGTCACAGTCGGCGACGATAGCACCGGCCGACCGCGCTACCGATGTCTGGATTCAGCCCAAGGTGGATGGTGTGGCGGTCAGTCTTGTCTATCACGGAGGCCGCCTGGCGGGCGTGTACAGTCGTGGGGACGGGCGGACCGGCCAGGACTGGACACGCCATGCCGCGGTCATCCCGTCGATTCCCCAGCGCCTGGCAGGTGATTGGCAGTCGCTTGCCGACGGCGATGGTCTGGTGTTTCAGGGTGAGCTGTATGAGCGCCTTGAAGATCATGTCCAGCAACGGGATGGCGGGGCAGGGGCACGCTCCCATGTGGCCGGCTGGCTTGCCCGCGATGAGTTGTCCCCTGCGCTGGGCCAGCGTATCGGTCTGTTCGTCTGGTCCTGGCCGATGGGGCCGCGGGCGCTCGAGGATCGACTGTCAGGGCTCGAGCGCCTGGGCCTGGGTCAAATATCGCGATACACCCACCCTGTTGAATCCCAGGAGGACGCCGCCGCCTGGCGCGAGCGCTGGTATCGCTCGCCGCTGCCCTTCGCCACCGATGGCGTGGTACTACGGCGTGGGCGCAGGCCCGATGGTACGGCCTGGCAGGCCGAGCCGCCGCTCTGGGCACTGGCCTGGAAGTATCCACCGCGAGAGGCCCTGGCGGAGGTAGCCGACATAGCGTTCCGCATTGGTCGCAGCGGTCGCATCACCCCGGTGGCCCGGCTTGTGCCGGTGGAGGTGGATGGACGCAGGCTGAGCCAGGTCAGCCTGGGGAGCCTGTCACGCTGGCGTGAGTGGGATCTGCGGCCCGGCGATCAGGTGATCATCGAGTTGGCCGGGCTGATCATCCCTCAGCTTAAGGGGGTGGCCTGGCGCGCAGCCGAGAGGATTGACCTCGAGGTTCCCGCGGAATCGGACTTTCACCTGCTGAGTTGCTGGCACCCGACCCCGGGCTGCCGGCAGCAGTTTCTGGCTCGCCTGGCCTGGCTCAGTGATTCATCGGCGCTGGATCTCGACGGCGTCGGGGAAGGCACCTGGAAGGCGCTGGTGGACGCTGGCCTGGTGGCGGGGTTGCTGGACTGGCGGGAACTGTCGCCAGAGCGACTGGCCCAGGCAAGCGGCATCGGCAAGGTCACCGCAGAGCGTCTTGGTGTTGCCTTCTCCGAGACCAGCCATCGCGGCTTCCCGCGGTGGCTAAGCGCCCTGGGAGCGCCCTCGGCCGGGGGTATCTCCGAGCACGACTCCTGGCGCACGCTGTCTGCGTTGGACGCAGCCGGCTGGCGCCACCGCCCCGGCGTCGGTGATGTCGGCGCCAGGCGCTGGCGCGCGTTTCTATCGCATCCCGAGGTCGACGCCCTGGCGCGGCAACTGGCCGACGCCGGTATTGCTGGCTTCGTCGGGGCCTTCGACGATGACGCGACACGTTCGATTGCCACGCCGGGCTCAGCTAGCCCTTCGCATGGCCATTCGCATAGCCCTTCGCATAGCCCTTCGAACCGCTCTCCAGCTAGTCTCTCACACCGCGCACCAGCTTCCCCCTCAGCGACTCGACTGAAAAGTGATGCTGGCGCCCGGCTAGAGATCGGCGCAGCGCCCTGGTTGGCGAGTCCGCCATGGTGACTCCTATAGTGAAGGCTGGATAACCAGCAGGAGGCGAGCATGACTCCGACCGAGGCTTCGCAAAGGGCGCAGTGGGCTCAGCGTCAGGGTGACTACCGGGTCGCCGATATCGGCCTGGCCGACTGGGGGCGCCGCGAGATTCGCATCGCCGAAAGCGAGATGCCGGCCTTGATGTCCCTCAGGGCCCGGTACCGTGAGGTCCAGCCGCTGAAGGGCGCACGTATCGCTGGCTGTATCCATATGACGATTCAGACCGCGGTGCTGATCGAGACCCTGGTCGACCTTGGTGCGAGCGTACGCTGGTCGTCCTGCAATATCTTTTCCACCCAGGACCACGCCGCCGCGGCCATCGCCGCAGCAGGCATCCCGGTATTTGCCTGGAAGGGCGAGAGCGAGGACGAGTTCTGGTGGTGTATCGAGCAGACGGTGGATGGCGCCGACGGCTGGACCCCCAATCTGGTGCTGGATGATGGCGGAGACCTGACGCTGCTGTTGCACGAGCGACATCCGGACAAGCTTGACGCCATCCACGGCATCAGTGAAGAGACCACCACCGGTGTCCATCGACTGCTCGAGATGCTCAGGGCAGGCACCTTGAAAGTGCCGGCCATCAACGTCAACGACGCCGTCACCAAGTCGAAGAATGACAACAAGTATGGCTGCCGTCACAGTTTGAATGACGCCATCAAGCGTGGGCTCGATCACCTGCTGGCGGGCAAGCAGGCATTGGTGATGGGCTATGGGGACGTGGGCAAGGGGTCGGCGGCCTCGCTGCGCCAGGAAGGCATGATCGTGCGGGTCGCCGAGATCGACCCGATCTGTGCCATGCAGGCCTGCATGGATGGCTTCGAGGTGGTTTCTCCCTATCGCGGCGGTGTCAATCGTGGTGCCGACAGTCTCGATCTCGAACTGCTCGGCAAGACCGACCTGGTGGTGACCTGCACCGGCAATATCGGCGCCTGTGACGCCGCCATGCTGGGCGCTCTCAAGAATGGCGCGGTGGTCTGCAATATCGGCCACTTCGACAGCGAGATCGATACCGCCTACATGCGAAAGCAATGGCTCTGGGAGGAGGTCAAGCCCCAGGTGCACAAGATCTACCGTGACGCCGGGCCGGGGCAGACGTACGATCCCGACAGCCGCAATGTTATCTACCTGCTGGCCGAGGGGCGTCTGGTCAACCTGGGCAACGCCACCGGCCACCCCTCGCGGGTGATGGACGGCTCCTTCGCCAATCAGGTGCTGGCGCAGATGCACCTGTACGCCCGGCGTTTCGCCGAGCTGGGCCCCGACGAGCGCGACGGCATGATCGATGTCACGGTGCTGCCACGCCATCTCGACGAGGAGGTGGCACGCTACATGGTGGAGGGCTTTGGCGGCGTGATTACCCAGCTGACCGAGGCTCAGTCGGAGTACGTCGGAGTGCCGGTGGAGGGGCCATACAAGCCAGACCACTATCGTTACTGAGGCTTGCCGGATAGGGGGCTGTGCGCCCCGCCAGCCTTGATCGGGGCAGGGAACCAGGGCTGGGTAGTCAGCCTGGGGCGAGCCTGGGGAATAGC
>NZ_JASHIT010000072.1:0-7994 GCF_030733595.1 Halomonas sp. MMSF_3323
GCTGGCGGGTGACGCCGACGCTGGAACCTCAAGCGACGGACTCAGTCGTTGAGGGCCAGGCGCTCACTGCTGTTCGGACAGCGCAGAAAGGCCGAGTTGTTGAGCCAACGCTGGTCCGGGTAGTAGGTGAACAGGTACTGATTGTCGCGAATGCTGTTGATCAAGGGTACCGCCACCTCGGTACGTACCGCCGGACAGCCGTGGCTGCGGCCGATGCGTCCGGTACGGTCGATGAACTCCTGGCTGACGTAGTCCGCACCGTGCATCACGATGGCGCGATCGAAGGCGTTGTCGTTGACCCCCGGCTCAAGACCCTCGAGTCGCAGGGAATAGCCGTTGCTGCCTACATAGCTGTTCTTGGTGCGAAACAGTCCGATGCTCGACTGGTAGCTCTCGGGCACGTTGGAGAACAGCGTGGCCATGGCGTCGCCGGAGTTCTTGCCGTGGCTCACCCATTCGCGAAACATCAGCCTGGGCTGGCGCAGGTCGAAGACCCACAGGCGGCGTTCGGTTGAAGGCAGGGAAAAGTCGATGACCGCCAGGCGCTCGGCGCCGGGGTCGGCGCAGTTGAGCGCCCGTGCGGCCAGGCGCAGTACCCCCGGGTTGGCCTTGGGGGCGAGGCGGGCCAGGGTCTGTTCGAGCGATGTGGCTGACGGCGCATTCGCCCTGACGGATGTCCTGAGAAAGTCCTGAGCGAGAACAGGCGCCGCAAAAAAGGCACTTAGGGTCAATAATAAGAGGTAACGAAAAATCGAGAGACGAGGTGATGCATTGTCATGAGAGGAGCTTCGTGACATCTCTAGGCTTCCTGTCGGTGATGTCGCGGATACGCGAACAGGCGTTACGCAAGATCAAATAACGCGATACGCTAATACACAGAGCGGAGAAACATGATCTTCGCGCACGCTAGAAAAATAAGGTCGGCTCGGCGGAACCCGATACCGACGACTCTATTATGACAATACCGCCCAGGATGGCCAGTATTGACGTCATGTTGCAGGGAGTAGATGCCATGTTTAGCCCAAATGTTCTATTGCGACTCATGCCAAGGAGGGGTGTCGCTATAGCGCTTTGTTATGGTCTGCTGGTTACCCCGGTCTGGGGGGCAACGGCAAGCGATGGAAGCGACGTCAGTGGCGAGGGCGCCAACGGCCAGGGGCTTGCCAGCGATGCCAGCGTCGAGCAGAACCTTCAGGATCTCGACGGGGTCGTGCCGGGTCCCCTGGCCAACGAGTTGGTCGGCGCCTCCGAGATGGCGCAGCGATTCTACAGTCTGCGTGGCCAGCGTCCGGTGTGGACCGACATGGGCCGCGTGGAGGCCCTGGCCGACGGACTCAGGACGCTCGAGGAGGATGGGCTCTCACCCTCGGACTACGCGCCCGACGCGCTGCTTGGCCGGGCCAGAGGGGCCAATCTCGAGACCCCCGGAGGCTTCGAGCTCGAGGCCACCGAAACGCTGCTGACCGCCATGGCCCATCTGCAACGTGGCAAGGTGGATCCGCACCGCATCGACAGTGACTGGGAGGTCGATATTGCGCCACCGACGTTCGACCTGGTGGCGTTGTCGCGTGCCCTGGACGACGGCGATGTCGAGGCTGCGCTGGCGCTGGCACGGCCTCCTTTCGAGCCGTATCGTCAGCTGAGGGCCGCCCTGGCACGCTATCGCAACATCGAACGTCTGGGGGGCTGGCCACTGCTGCCGAGTCGCGAGACGCCGCTGCGTCCCGGCGATCAGGACACCGACGTCGCGCTGTTGCGACAGCGCCTGGCGATGATCGGTGAACTGGAAGTGATGTCCGCCGACACCGGCCACTACCCGCACGTGGAACTCGAGGCCCCCGAAGCCGAGGTGTACGACAGCACCCTGGCCGAGGCGGTACGCCGTTTTCAGCGCCGCCACCTGCTCGCCGACGATGGGGTGGTCGGACCCAATACCCAGAGCGCGCTCAATCTTCCGGTGGGCTTTCGCATCGATCAGATCCGCGCCAACCTGGAGCGTGCCCGCTGGCTGCTGCATGGCCTGCCGGACTCTTTCGTGCTGGTCGATATCGCCGGTTATCGGCTCAGCTACTTCCGCCCCGACGGCGACGTCTGGCGCTCACGTATCGTCGTCGGCCAACCCTACCGGCGCACGCCGACATTGCGTTCGGAGATTACCCACCTGACCCTCAACCCCACCTGGACGGTGCCACCCACGATCTATCGTGAGGACATTCTGCCTCGAGTGAAGCGCGATCCGGGGTATCTGGCCAGCCGTGACATGGTGGCGTTATCACCCTCCGGCAAGCGCGTTGATCCCTATTCGGTCAACTGGTCGAGCCCCGGCGGGGTGATGCTGCGCCAGGGGGCCGGGCCTCGCAACCCCTTGGGGAGGGTCGTGATCCGTTTTCCCAATGACCACCTGGTCTACCTGCACGACACCCCGTCGCGAGGGCTGTTCAACCGTACTCAGCGTGCGCTGAGCTCAGGCTGTATCCGCGTGGAAGGGGTGGCGGAGCTGGCCCAGCTGTTGTTCGACGACTCGGACACCTCCGCCAACGTCGGCCGCCTGATCAACGACGGCAAGACCCGCAACGTGCGTCTGGATCGGCGCATACCGGTGGTGCTCAACTACTGGACGGTGCAACCCGAGACCGACGGCCACCTGGCCTTTCGTCCCGATATCTACGACCGCGACCAGGCGGTGGTAACGGCGCTGGATGCCCCCGTCATCCTGTAACAGGCCTGGAGTATCCACGACGCCGCTCTTGCAAGCGGCGTCGTGCCTTGTGAGGGGGAGGGGCGGGCCTGTCAGTTTCGCGTTGTACAACGCTGTCTGGCTGGCGCATTATTTGCCTGCGAACCAAGCGCTTTTCAGACAAGATCAAACAACAACGACATGGAATGAGGCGAAGTCATGCAACGATGGATGGCGGTGGCAGCACTGGGCATGGTCAGTACCGGTGTCTGGGCGCAGGATGACGACAAGCTGTTTCTGTTCAACTGGACCGAGTACATGGACCCGGCGCTGGTCGAGGCCTTCGAGCAGGAGTTCGGGGTGGAGGTGGTGCAGAACTACTTCACCTCAAACGCCGAGATGTTCTCCAAGCTGGCCGCCGGTGGTGACGCTCAATACGACGTGGTGGTGCCCACCGACTACTACGTCACCCGGCTGATCGACGCCGGCCTGGTGAGGGAACTCGACGACCCGCGCATCCAGCAGGGGCGAGAGGATCTGATGGAAGCCTTCCGTCAGCCGCCCTATGACCCCGAAGAGCGCTACAGCGTGCCCTACCTGTGGGGCGTTACCGGTATCGTCTACGACACCAGCACCTTCGACGAGCTGCCGCACTCCTGGAGCGTGCTGTTCGACCCCGAGATCAATCCCGACCAGCCCTTCGCGCTGCTGGGTGGCGATCCCCAGGTATCACTCGGCATGGCCTGCGCCTACCAGGGAGCTGGGTTCGACTGCGTCGGTCAGGAGGCCTGGATCAACGCCGCCAAGCTGGTCAGCCAGACCCTGGAGCGGGGCAACTTCACCGGCTTCGTCGACAGTACCGCGGCGGTGGAGCAGGTGGCCCGAGGCGTCAGCGCAGTGGCGGTGACCTACAGCGGCGACGTGGACTACCGCAAGGCCGATTCTCCCGAGATCTATGGTGATCTGGCCTTCTTCGCCCCCGAGGAAGGCGCCCAGCTCGGCATGGACACCTTCGTGGTGCCGGCGAGAGCCCCTCATCCGCAGCTGGCCCAGGACTTCATCAGCTTCATGATGCGTCCGGAAAATGCCGCCAAGGCGGCGAACTATGCCTACTACAGAACCCCCAACGAGGCCGCCCTGCCGATGGTCGACGAGGCGCTGCGAGAGGCCTCCAGGCTCGATCCCGAGACCAGCGGTCACCTGGTGACCACGCCGCTGATCGAGGGGGAATCGCTGACCATGCTGCAGCAGCTATGGACCGAGGTGCGTTCACGTTGAGGTAGCCGTCCGGTCAAGGAATGGCGGTAAAAAAGCGGCCAGGCGACCCTTTCAGGGTAGCCTGGCCGCTCGCTTTTGCGCGGACGTCACCGCGCAAGGGGGCTCACCTCGGTGGACGTCAGCTCTTCAGCTGGTTGCCCACCGGCAGCTCCCGGATGCGCTTGCCGGAGGCGGCGAAGATGGCGTTGGTCAGGGCCGGCGCCACCGGGGGAAGCCCTGGCTCACCCACGCCGCCCATCGGCGCATCGGGATTGTCGACCAGATGGACACGCACCTCACGCGGGGCGTTGGCCTGGCGTGGCAGCAGGTACTGGTGGAAGTTGTCCTGTTCGATGCGACCGCCGCTTGCGCTGATCTCGTTCAGCAGGCCGATGCCGATGCCCATCACCACCGAGCCCTCCATCTGTGCACGGATGCGCTCGGGGTTGACCCTGGGGCCGCAGTCGAAGGCCACGTCCGCCTGGTGGACGATCACACTGCCCTGATCGTTGACCTCCACGTCCAGCACGATGGCGGTGTAGGAGCAGAAGCTGTGATGCACCGCCAGGCCCTGGCCGCGGCCTTCTGGCAACGACTTGCCCCAGTCGGCTTCCTCGGTCGCCCGCTCGATGACGCCACGCAGGCGACCGACATCGATGGTATAGCGCTCCGGGTCCTCGCCGTAGTTCCAGGTGGCGCCGACGGCCAGCGGGTCGATCTCGCGCGCCGGCCCCAGAAGTTCCAGCAGGTAGTCGCGATGATCGCGTCCGGCGGCTGCGGCGAGTTCGGCAACGAAGCTCTGGATGGCAAAGGCGTGGGGCAGGTTGACCACCGAGCGGAACCAGCCGATGCGCTTGTGCGCCGGGGCCTCGCCGTTTTCCAGCGATAGCGCGGGAATGTCGAAGGGCAGGGGCGTCAGGCCCATGCCGAGTTCGTAGGTCGCCTTGTACCTGGGGTCGTCCTGGAAGATCGACATGATGGTCGGCGCCAGGGTGCGATGACGCCAGCCCTGGACCTTGCCGTCGCTGCCAAGACCGGCTTCCAGGCGGTCCACCGACAGCGCGTGGAAGTAGGTGTGGTGAAGGTCGTCCTCGCGGGTCCACTGAAGCTGCACCGGGCGGCCGTCGAGGGCACGACTCAGGTGCGCCGCCTCCACCACGAAGTCGGGCTTGGCCTTGCGCCCGAAGCCGCCGCCCAGCAGCGTCTGGTTGACCTTGACGCTGGCGCCGTCGATGCCGAGCTGCTCGGCGACCTGGTCGCGGGCGCTCTGCGGGTCCTGCACCGGCGCCCAGGTCTCGGCACCGTCTGCGCTTACCCGGGCGATGGCCACCGGTGGTTCCATGGTGGCATGGGCCAGGTGAGGCATGTAGTAGGTGGCGCTGTGGCGGGACTCGGCGTCGGCCAGCGCCGCCTCGATATCGCCGCTGGCTCTGAGCACCTTGCCGGGGGAATCGGCGCGCTGCTCGAGCATCTCGCGGTAGCTTTTGGTGTCGTAGCCGGCGTTGGCGTCGAGCCCTTCGGTATTCCACTGGATCTTGAGCGCCTTGCGTCCTTCGATGGCCGCCCAGGTGTTGTCGGCGATCACCCCCACGCCGCCGAGCGGGTGGAAGGACGACGGCTGGGAGGTGCCCTCGAGCCTGACGGTCTTGATCACCCCGGGAATCTTGAGCGTCTCGCTGTCATCGACGCTGGCGACGCTTGCACCCAGCACATCGGGGCGCGCGATCACCGCGTAGGCCATGTTCGGCAGGCGCATGTCGCCGCCGTAGACGGCCTTGCCGCTGACGATGTCCTCACCATCCACCGCAGGGGCGCGCTCGAGGTTGCCGTTATCACTGTCGTGGCTGGGGCCGAGGGACTTGCCGATCAGTCGCCATTCGCTTTCTGGCTTGAGCGAGAGGGTGTCTCGAGAGGGGATATCGAGCTCCCTGGCCGCCGCCGCCAGCTCGCCGAAGCCGAGTTCGCGCCCGCTAGGCGTGTGGACGATGACGTGGACGCCGGCCTGGCATTCGTCTACAGGTACGTCCCAGCGCTGGGCGGCGGCCTGTTCCAGCATCCGACGGGCCGACGCGGCGGCCCGCCGCATGGGATCGAACCAGTGGCGCATGCTGCGCGAGCCGTCGGTGTCCTGGTTGCCGTAGGTGTCGGAATCCCCCGGTGCCTGGGTAGCCTTGACCTTGCTCCAGTCGGCACCCAGCTCATCGGCGGCCACCATCACCAGGCTGGTACGGATGCCCTGGCCCATCTCGGCGCGATGGTTGGTCACGGTGACGCTGCCGTCCTCGTCGATCTGGATGAACACGTTGGGATTGTCGACCCAGCCGTAGGCCATGCCGGCGGCGCCGTACTGCTTGTCCTCGGCGGCGGCGGCCAGGTCCCAGCGGGCGGCTACCACCAGCGCGCTTCCGGCGGCCAGTCCCTGGAGAAAGCGTCTGCGGCTGACGTTGGCCAGCAGCAGCGTATCGACGGTACGGTTCATGCCTGCTCCTCCTGTCCGGCTGCACGATGGATCGCGGTACGGATCCGGTTGTAGGTGCCGCAGCGGCAGATGTTGCCCCCCATGGCGCTGGCGATGTCATCGTCGCTGGGGTTGGCGTTGTCCTTGAGGAAGGCGGTTGCGCTCATGATCTGGCCGGCCTGGCAGTAGCCGCACTGGGCCACGCCGACATCCAGCCATGCCTCCTGCACCTTGCTGCCGACAGCGTCGGTGGCCATGGCCTCGATGGTGGTCACGCGCTTGCCCGCGGCCGCCGCTACCGGCGTGACGCAGGAGCGCACGGCGGCGCCGTCCAGGTGAACGGTGCAGGCGCCACACAGCCCCATGCCGCAGCCAAACTTGGTGCCGGTCAGATTCACCACATCGCGCAGCGCCCACAGCAGCGGCATCTGCTCGGGCACGTCCAGTTCATGCTGCTGGTCGTTGATCGTCAGGGTTATCACCGTTCACCTCCTGGTGCTTGTTGTTGTCGATGCGCTCTTTGTTGGCGCTGTGCTCTTTGTTGGCGCTGCGCTCTTTAGTGTCGATGCGCTTGCGATATCGCTGCGCTCTTCACTGGCGCCGCACTGGTCGTTGTCGCCATGTTTGCCGTTGCCTTAGCGTGTCACGGTCGAGGCTTTGCCCCTGCAGCTGATCATAGGCAATTTACCTGCAACTTATTGTTCCACTGTGGGCCGAAGTCGGCGCCCTTGGCTAAGCGTACTTAGGTGCACGAGTGCCGTAGCACGGCCTCGGCTCTGCCGACCGAAAACGCCAGCGGGGAGAAGGGGCCAAAGGAATGCGCGAGCGCAAGATCGGTAACAATGCGACTGGCAGAAAATCGACAGGTGGGGAGAAGAGACAGGAGGGGAAAGAGGTTAGGGACACGCCACCCGAAGGCGGGTGGCGTGAAGGATCGATCAGTTCTGGTCGACGCGATCCTTGGCGGCGCTGAAGCCCATCAGCGACACGTTGAGGTCCTGACGCTGGCCGCGCGGGTTGACGATGCTGACGGTGGCGGTGCTGCCGGCCTTCAACTGGTTGAGCAGTTGCGGCTGCAGCGGGATGTCGGCACGGCAGCCCTGGGGCACACACACCTGGTAGGGCATGCCCACCGGCTCATTGGTATCGACCTTGAGCTGCAGGCCTGGGGCCAGACGTACGCCCAGCGGAACCAGGAAGGTCATGGCAGAACCGTCCAGCTGAGCAGGGTTGCCGACCACGACCCGAAGGACCGGCTCGCCATCGGCACCATTGACCAGCTGGGTCATGGAGCAGGAGCCGTCGGACGGGTTGACCGGGCAGTTGACCTCCCAGGACTGGAAGGTTTCGGTGTTGACGGCGGGTCCGGCATTACCGGTGCTCTGGGCGAAGGTCAGCGGCGACAGCGCCAGCAGGCTCAGCACACCGGCGGCACGCAGGCCGGACGCAAGGCGATTGAACATAAACGGCAGGCTCCTTTCCAAATCCATTGGCAGACAAAGGCTCGGGGCATAGTTCAACACGGAATGGGGCCTGTTGGCGACTGTCGCGAGGGGTTAAGGGCACTGACCACGGCGCCATGTCGGATTTTCTCTTTTTCCC
>NZ_JASHIT010000073.1:0-7521 GCF_030733595.1 Halomonas sp. MMSF_3323
TGACAACGCGGCTGACAACGCGGCTGACAACGCGGCTGACAACGCGGCTGACAACGCGGCTGACAACGCGGCTGACAACGCGGCTGACATCTCGATAGATAACGCGTTATACCGTTATCTTGTGTGGCGGAAAGTGCCATCGGATGAACGATCAACGGCGCCCACAGGGCGCCGTTTTTATGTCCTAGAGAAAGAGACGGCTCGGGTCTGGCGCCGGCATTGCAGGTCAGACGACAAGTCGACGAAAGGTCAGGTTGATTCGCTCACCCGGAATCTTGCGTGGCAGCAGGGCGTGTTCGAGCTGTTCCTGGCAGCCGGGCCCCATCCATAGCAGGCTGCCGCTTTCGAGCCAGACGTTGAAGGCCGCGGACGAGCGGTCCTTCCAGCGAAAGCGCATGGGACGGGTCGCCCCCAGGCTGATGGAGGCGATGGTAGGGCAATCGCCAAGTTCCGCTTCGTTATCGCAGTGCCAGCCCATGCGGTCCTCGCCGTTGCGATAGCGGTTGATCAGTACGCTATTGAAGGCGCTGGTCGGTGTGCTCTTTTCGACGGCCGAAAACCGTTCGAGCAGGCCATTGAGACGATCACGCAGGGCCGCCACCGACGGATGCCAGGGGCAGGGCGCGAAGTCCCTGCCGGAGTAGCGATAGGCGTGATCGCCCATCCATACCTGCTGGCGGGGAATGGGATGACTGCGCCCGTAAAGGGTCAGTTCGGGCTGCTGCCAGTCGAGTTCCTGGCGCAGCCTATCCTGCAGGTCGCTTGCATCGGGCTCGCTTATGAGCCCGGGCAGGTAGTAAAGCGGTGGGGTCTCGACCAGGGTTTGGGATGGCGCTTCGTGTAGCAATTTGAACAGCGCTTTGGGGTCATGTGGTGGCATTCAAGCAGGATGCCAGTGAAGGCTGGCTGGCGCCACCGATCAGGAGCGGTGGCGCTTTTTCTGGAGATGCGGGCGAGATGCGGGCGAGCGGCAGTGATGCCCCCGAGGCGGCGTCAGTGGGACGCCGCGATCAGCAGAGTGGTCGAGGAAAGCCCGAGGCTAGCCAGGGCCATGCCATAGCCAAGCGCCGCGCCGGCAAGGACGTCACTGTAGTAGTGCAGTCCCAGGCCCACCCGCGAGATGGCGATCAAGCCCGCCAGGGGCAGCAGCCAGGGCAGCAATGCGGGGCTGTGTACTGCGACCAGGGTGCAGAACATCACCGCGTGCATGGTGTGGCCGCTGGGGAAGCTGTAGCGGTCCCTGGCCGGTTCGTTGCACTGGATGCTGCCGCCAAAGGTGATGAAGGGCCGTTCTCGACACAGACGGGTCTTCAGCAGCTTGTACACCGCGATCGCCACCACGGCGGTGACGGTGTATTCGAGCATCAGGCGCAGACCGATATCGCGGCCGTGGATCGCCGGCAACGCCACGATCAGCGCCACCCAGATCGGCCAGTCGCCCAGCTTGCTGGAGATCTTCAAGGTGGATAGCCAGGGGCGGTGAATGCTGAGGCCGGCGGTGCGCTGGCACAGTTGCCACTCGAGCATATCCAGGCGGTCGAACATCTGCGGGATTTTAGTGGGCATGTCACATCTCCCTGGCGGTAAGTCGTCTTCTAGCGTCTTTTGTCGTCATGTGTCGTCATGTGTCGTGCTAGGGCCCGCTTCCTGTGGCCTCCACGCCGCCGCTCGGGCCGGCGGCGGGGTGTTCAACGAGCGATCTAGGCCTTGGCGGGGTCCGACAGGCCGGTTCCCGACGTCAGGGCTTGGTGATGGGCGTCGAGGAAGGTCTGGGCGATGGATGGCCAGCGGTAGGCCAGGGCGCGTTCCCGGGCGGCGCGGCCCAGGCGGGCGTAGCGTGCCTGCTGCTGGCATAGCGCTGTCGCCTGCTGACGGAATTCGGCGTTGTCACCGGCGGCGACGCTGACCCCATCCTTGTCGGTGGTGATCAACTCGGCGCCGGCCGCGTGGCGGAAGGCTACGACCGCCAGGCCGCTGGCCATGGCTTCGAGAATGACGTTGCCCCAGGTCTCCGACAGCGAGGGAAAGACGAAGATGTCGGCGCTGGCGTAGTGGATTTGCATCTCGGCGGAATCGATGAAGCCGGTAAAGATGGCGTCCGGCAGGGCCTTTTCCAGCGATGCCCGCCCGGGGCCGTCGCCCACCACCACCAGGCGCATGTCGGGGCGCGCCTCGAGCATGTCGAGAAAGGTGTCGCGCAACAGCTCCAGGTTCTTCTCTGGCGCCAGTCGGCCCACGTAGAGCGCCACCGGCTGGTGCTGGCCGACACCCCAGCTGTCGCGCAGTTGCTGACTACGCTTGGCGGGGGTGAAACGATCGCCTTCGATGCCGCGTGCCATGACGCTGACGCGCTCGAAGCCTCTTTGCGCAAGCTCCCGGGCTTGCTGATGGGTCGGTACCAGGGTCGCCGCACAGCGATTGTGAAAATGACGCAGGCGATTGCGTACCAGTGGCGCCAGCCACGGCAGACCATAGTCCTGGCAGTAGTGATCGAAGTTGGTGTGCCAGCCGCTGACCACGGGAATGTCCAGCTTTTCTGCCGCGCGCAGCGCTGACCAGCCCAAGGGGCCTTCGGTCGCTACATAGATGGCGTCGGGACGATTGTCGCGCCATAGCCTGCGCAAACGACTGGCGGAGGCCCAGCCGATACGCACTTCCTTGTAGCGCGGCATCGACATGCCGCGTACACGAAGTTCGTGGGCCATCCCGGTGGCGGGTTCGGTGGAGCCGTCGACGGGGGCCGGCCGGACCAGCTGCAGCGTCACGCCAAGAGCACGCAGTTCCTGGCTGATGCGCCCCAGCGTATGGGCGACCCCATTGATATCAGGAGACCAGGTTTCGCTGACCAGACAGATGCGCATGGAATTCCTCGTACCGGTCGGGCCCCGTATGGCCCGCTCCCGAGACAGAGTGATGCTCCAGCATGACATCTCTAGGTCAGCGATATGAACAGGCTGTTACGGTGTCGATGGGGCCGGGCGACGGACAAGCGCATTGCGCTTGCGTCGACTCGGCCCGCAGCGCTCAGCGAAGGATGGTGTCCGGGTCGATGGGCTTGCCGCCATGGCGCATGTCGAACAGCAGATCGTGGCGGCCGGTCGAGGCATGCTTGCCGACCACGCATAGTGGGGTGCCGCGGCTGACCTGTTCTCCCTGCTTGACCAGCAGGTCGTCACATAGCGCGTAGACACTCTGCAGGTTATCGGCGTGGTGCACGATCACCACCTGGCCCAGTTGCCGCATGCCGTCGGCGAACCGCACCTGGCCATCGGCAACGGCCTTGGCCCGGGCGCCCTCGTCGGTGGCCAGCAGCATCGGCTGCAGGCTGCCGCGGCTGTCCTTGCCGTAACGGCGCACCACCCGATAGTCGTCCAGCGGCCAGGGCCAGCCACGAGCGTTTGAGGCGACCGGACCGGGATCCGGCAACGAAGCGGAGCGAGAGGGGCTGGACGTGCCTGAGCTGCTGGACGTGCCTGAGCTGCTGGCGACCGATCGGCTGGCCAGCGGCACCTGGATCACCTGGCCGACCTTGAGGTCGGTGGCGCGGACGCCAGGATTGGCACTCTGGATGCGCTGAGCGGTGGTGCCGAAGCGCCTGGCAACGGCGCTATAGGTGTCGCCGGGGCGGATCTGATAGCGATAGGGGCCGCCGGACGGCGCCCGCTCCTGATGAGAGGGCACCAGCAGGCGCTGACCCACGGCCAGGTGGCGGGCGTCGACACCCGGATTGAAGCGCTGCAGCCGCAATAGCGGTACGCCGGCGCGGCGGGCGATGGAGCCGAGGGTGTCGCCGCGCTGCACGCTGATCCAGTCGCCGGCAATGCTGCTGCCGGCGACGCTGGCGCTGCGTTGCGATGACGTCGGGGATGCCCCCTGACCGGCGCAGCCGGCCAGCAGCAGGGCGATCACCAGCGGTGCGAGTCGAGTGAGGCGTCCTTGTTCTGCCACAGGGCGTTGAGCCATGAGTGGAAGCGTTCCTTGTAGTGCGGGTCGTCGTGATAGCGCCCCTCCAGCATCCACGGCGCCACGTCGAGGCGGCGTGCATCAAGGCGAATGGCCTTCTCCTGGCCGCACAGGAAGCGCCAGAAGCTGGGTTGGCTCGACTGGTAGTCGATGGTGAGGTCGATGATGGCGTCGAGACGATCGCCGAGCAGGTTCAGTACCTGGGCGATGCCGCCGGCCTTGGGGCGCAACAGATGGCGAAAGGGGCTTTGCCTGGCCTCGCGCTTGGCCGGGGTGAAACGGGTCCCTTCGACAAAGTTGATGATGGCAATGGGAACGTCGCGGGCACGCTTGCACATGCGCTCGGTGGCCTTGCGATCGCGTTCGGCCAGGCGTGGGTTGGCGGCCAGGCGCTCCTTGCTGTAGCGGCGCATGAAGGGAAACTCCAGTGCCCACCAGGCCATCCCTACTACCGGGATCCAGATAAGCTGCTGCTTGAGAAAGAAGCGTGGCATCGGGATCTTGCGATGAAACGCCATCATCAGCAGGAAGATGTCGGTCCAGCTCCGATGGTTGGACAGCACCAGGTACCAGGCGTCCGGGCTCAGCCCCTCGGGCACCGACATGCGAAGGTCGGGCTTGATCCAGTGACGCATCCACCACAGGTTGAAACCGATCCAGTTGAGGGCGATGGCGTTGAGCCCGGCCAGCACGCGCCGCTGCCAGCGTCGCCCGGGGGTGACCACCTTGAGCAGGGTCAGGATCACCAACGGGATGGTCCAGAATAGCGTGTTGCCAACCAGCAGCAGAACGCTGATCAGGCCCTTGAGGGTCGACATTCCTTGGATAACCTCGCAACAGCAGATAGAGCGGGTGTCGCCTGGCCGTGACAGTGGGCGAGGCAGGCCCGCCAATCCTAATGGATCCGGTGCCGGCTGCCCAGTGCGAGGGTCCACGGCCATGTCAGCGTCATGCTTCTGAGAGGGTCGGTGTCTCGATATTGTCGACCAGTACCTGGAGCATGGCGCGGGCGGCCACCGACAGCTCGTGGGGGTTCCAGGTGACCACCCCCACGGCGCGCTCGATGACGGGATCCTTGAGTGGGCGGCAGACCGCGCCGGCCTCCTGCATCTGACGCAGGCACAGCGAGGGCACGGCGCTGACGCCCAGGCCATTGGCCACCATGCGTCCGACGCTGGCGAGCTGATGGGTCTCGAAGGCTACCTTGAGGGCCCCGTGTCGGGCACCGAGCTGCTGCTCCAGCAGGCGGCGTACCATGGAAGGCCGCTGCAGCGCCACGAAGTCCCAGCTCATCAGGCTTTCCCAGTCGAGGCTTGAATGCTGTACCAGAGGCGAGCGTGGGGGCAGCACGGCCACGAAGCGGTCGTGAAACAGCGGAGTGAAGTGCAGGCTGCCGGTGGCCTCCGGCTCGAAGGCGATGCCCATCTCCACCTGGCGCTGGCGCACCATGTCGATCACCTGCTCGTTGACCACGTCATGTACGGTGACGTTGATACGCGGGTGCTGGCGGTGAAACACCCCCAGCGCCGGGGCCAGCAGATTGCCGGCAAAGGCCGGCATGGCGGCCAGGGAGAGCCGTCCAAGTTGCAGGGTGAAGCGTTGGCGCAGGGCGTCCTCGGTGTTGTCCCATTCCACCAGCAAGCGTTTGGCCAGCGGCACCAGGGACTCACCTTCGGGGGTCAGGCGGACGCTTCGGGTCGTGCGGATCAGCAGTCTACCGCCTAGGCTGTCCTCGAGACCCTTGATCGCCAGGCTCAGCGCCGGCTGGGAGAGGTGGAGCTGTTCACAGGCCTGGGTGAAGCTCAGGGTTCTGGCCACCGCCAGAAAGGCACGCAGTTGCTTGACGGTCACGACATGCTACCAAGGTCAAATTTATTTAAAGATATAAATAATCAATAAAGAAAACAAACTTAACAAATATATGGGGGCGAGCAACACTGCCTTCAGTGCTACCTTGAGGCAGGGCGGGGCACCGGAACGGTGCCGGTTCGCCACCTCTCCTTTCACTTTCATCGACAGACGAGGCGCCCCACATGGCCGGATTCGACAAGCGCGTGTATTCCTATGAAGAGGCGATGGACGGCATCGAGAGCGGTATGACGGTGCTGGCCGGAGGCTTCGGTCTCTGCGGCATTCCGGAGAACCTGATCGCCGAGATCAAGCGTCGCGGGGTCAAGGACCTCACGGTGGTCTCCAACAACTGTGGCGTCGATGGCTTTGGCCTCGGGGTGCTGCTGGAGGATCGTCAGATCAGCAAGATCCTGGCCTCCTACGTGGGCGAGAACGCCCTGTTCGAGCGTCAGATGCTCGACGGTGAGATCGATGTGCAGCTGACCCCGCAGGGGACCCTGGCCGAAAAGATGCGCGCCGGCGGTGCCGGTATTCCCGCCTTCTACACGGCAACCGGCTATGGCACCCCCATCGGTGAGGGCAAGGAAGTGCGCGAATTCAACGGTCGCCACTATATCCTCGAAGAGGCCATCGTCGGTGACTTCGCCATCGTCAAGGGCTGGAAGGCCGATCGCTACGGCAATGTGGTCTATCGCAAGACCGCCCAGAACTTCAATCCCATGGTCGCCACCGCCGGCAAGATCACGGTGGTCGAGGTCGAAGAGATCGTCGAGCCGGGCGAGCTGGATCCGGCCGAGATCCACACGCCCGGTATCTACGTCGACCGCCTGATCCAGGGCACCTTCGAGAAGCGTATCGAGAAGCGCACCGTACACCAGGGCTGATCAGGCGCATCGCCCTGACGCAACGACTTCTCCAAAGAACAGCAAAGAGGCATCAAGATGGCACTCACTCGTGAACAGATGGCGCAGCGTGTCGCGCGCGAACTCGAAGACGGCTTCTACGTGAACCTGGGCATCGGCATTCCGACCCTGGTGGCAAACTATATTCCGGAAGGCATGGACGTGATGCTGCAGTCCGAGAACGGTCTGCTCGGCATGGGGCGTTACCCCACCGAGGAAGAGGTCGATCCGGACATGATCAACGCAGGCAAGCAGACCGTCACCGCGCGTCCGGGGTCGGCGATCTTTTCCTCGGCGGAGTCCTTCGCGATGATTCGCGGTGGTCACGTCGACCTGACGGTGCTGGGCGCCTTCGAGGTCGACCAGAACGGCAACATCGCTTCCTGGATGATCCCGGGCAAGCTGATCAAGGGCATGGGCGGAGCCATGGACCTGGTGGCGGGTGCCGAAAACATCATCTGCACCATGACCCACGCCTCCAAGGACGGCACTTCCAAGCTGCTGGAGTCCTGCAGCCTGCCGCTGACCGGTGCCGGCTGCATCAATCGTGTGCTGACCGATCTGGCCTATCTGGAGATCGATAACGGCGCCTTTATCCTCAAGGAGCGGGCACCGGGCGTCAGTGTCGAGGAGATCAAGGAAAAGACCGCCGGCAAGCTGATCGTGCCGGATGACGTCCCGGAAATGGTCTTCGACTGACCAAAACGCCCTTTGACCAGCGTCACCCTTGCCGAGCCAGCATGTTCTGCTGGCTGATACCTTGAGCGAGAACAAGGTTTTGGCACCCTCGCAGCGGGGGGGGGGG
>NZ_JASHIT010000074.1:0-7340 GCF_030733595.1 Halomonas sp. MMSF_3323
CCGGGGCGGCGCGACGCGGGAAAACGAAGCGATGCGGCGTGTTGCGCCGAAGAGCGCAGATTATAGCGTCCTCGTGGCGCCTTGAACACAATTGTTCGTCGCGGCGCCAGCGAGTCCTGTCGCGATCACGGCGAATTCAGACGGTAAAGCTCTCGCCACAGCCGCACTCGTCCTTGACGTTGGGATTGTTGAAGCGGAAGAACCGGTTCAGCCCCTCGTTGACGTAGTCGACCTCGCTGCCGTCGAGCATCTCGAGCGCTTCCGGGGCGACATAGACCCGAGCGTCGTGTTCCTCGAACAGGGCATCGTCGGCCTGGACGTCGTCGGCGAAGTCGAGGACGTAGCTGTAGCCGGAGCAGCCGCTGGGCTTGACCGAGACCCGCAGTCCAAGCCCCTGGCCTCGCTCGTCGAGCACGCGGCGGATCTGGTCGGCCGCGGCGGGGGTGATCTTCAGGTGTGCCATATCATTCTCCTGGGTCGGGCGCTGCCGCCTGGGCGGCAGTCACCGAAACTGTCTCTGTCGTGCGCTGCCTGTCGAAGGGTGATGTTCTCAAGGCATGTCTCAAGGCATGGCGCGGGGCTCAGGCCTCACGGCATGGCGCGCTGGCGCAGGCCAATCAGCGCGGTGCGCAGGGCCTGGCCTGCGCGGTCGATGTCGTCTTCGCTGGTGAAGCGTCCGATGCTCAGGCGCAGCGAGGCCAGCGCCAGGCGGCGCGGCACCCCGATGCCCTGGAGCACGTAGGACGGTTCGACGCTGGCCGAGTTGCACGCCGACCCGGTCGACAGGGCGATGTCGCGCAGCGCCATCAGCAGCGACTCGCCGTCGACGCCCTCGAAGCCGAGGTTGATGATGTTGGGCACCGAGGCCTCGAGGCGGGTGTTGCAGTGCACGCCGTCGAGATCGGCGATGGCCTCGAGCAGGCGATCCCGCAGGCTCTGGATACGTGCCTGATCGGCCTCGCCTTCGTTCGCCGCCAGCGCGAAGGCCTCGCCCATGCCGGCGATCTGGTGGGTCGCCAGGGTGCCGGAACGCATGCTGCGTTCGTGGCCGCCGCCGTGGATCAGCGCCTCGAGACGAAGATCGGGGCTACGCCGCACATAGAGCGCGCCGATGCCCTTGGGGCCGTAGGCCTTGTGGCCGGACAGCGACATCATGTCGACCTTGCTTCGCCCCACGTCGAGGTCGATGCGGCCCACCGCCTGGGCCGCGTCGACGTGGATCATGGCGCCGTGGTCATGGGCCACCTCGGCCAAGGCGGCGATGTCATTGATGGTGCCGAGTTCGTTGTTCACCGCCATCAGCGATACCAGCACGGTGTCGGGGCGCATGGCCTCGGCCAGCTGGCCAGGGCTGACGCTTCCGTCGGCCTGGGGCGTCAGCCAGGTGACGTCAAAGCCCTCTCGCTCTGCCGCCTTGGCGGTATCGATGACCGCCTTGTGCTCGATGATGGAGGTGACCAGGTGGCGGCCCTTGTCGCGGTTGGCCCTGAGGAAGCCGGTAATGGCCAGATTGTCCGCCTCGGTGGCGCCGCTGGTCCAGACGATCTCTCGCGGGTCGGCATTGATCAGGTCGGCGACCTGGCGCCGGCCGTTTTCCACCGCCTGCTCGGCCAGCCAGCCGGGCATATGGCTGCGCGACGCCGGGTTGGCGAAGGTGCCCTCGAGGGTCAGATGCCGACTCATGACCTCGGCGACACGGGGGTCGACCGGGGTGGTAGCGGCGTAGTCGAGATAGACGGGTGAAGTCATGGCGATGTCATCGTTGGCGGGCAGAGGGGCGAAAGTCTAGCTCAGGGCGCCGAGGTCACAATGTCGTCGTTGTGCTGGCGACGGCGCTGACGCCCGGCGATCTCGGCGATCTCCTGGCGCTCGGCCAGCTCGCCCAGGGTGACGCCGTCGAGGAAGTCCTGGATGCGCTCGGACAGCTCGAACCACAGGTGATGGGTCAGGCAGGTGTCGCCCTTCTGGCAGTCGGACAGACCGCCACAGCGGGTGGTGTCCACCGACTCCTTGACCGCATCGATGACCCGGGCCACCGAGATGGACGCTGCCGGCTCCGCCAGCAGGTAGCCACCGCCTGGCCCGCGCACGCTGTCGACCAGGCCGGCGCGCCGCAGGCGGGCGAACAGCTGCTCGAGGTAGGACAGCGAGATCTGCTGACGCCGGGCGATGTCGGCCAGGCAGATCGGGCCCTGGTCGGCGTTGACCGCCATGTCGAGCATGGCGGTGACAGCGTAGCGTCCCTTGGTGGTCAGGCGCATGGGGCGAACCCTCGACGCCGACATGGGTCGGCGGTCCGGAAAGTGTGGGCGTGGTCGGTAGCCGACGACGCTTGGATCAAAGCGATATTATGGGAAAGACCGAGTGTCGTGGTCAACTATTGGCGCCGTGCCGTCGTCGCCTCGTCTTCCCGCTCGGCCCCGTGCTCGGCGTCATTGGCCGTCTCGCTGCCGCCGGCACTGTCCTTGTCGGTGGTGCCTGGGTCGGAGGTGCCTTGGTCGGAGGTGCCTGGCCCGACGTCTTCATTGCCGCTGGCGCTTTCGTTGCCTGTGGCGGTGTCGGAGCCCAGGATATCGGCGTTGGCGTCACGCCCGATCACCGGCGCACAGGCGCGGTCGACGTCTTCCAGTATCTCGGCGAAGTCCTCGTCGCGAATTTCCGGCATCTGACCGTCGCGGTAGCTGTGGTCCAGTTGCCTCAGGGTCTTGCACATGCCGCTGATGCGTTCATCCACCGCGTGCATATGGTCGAGCATGGCCTGCATCGACTTGGCCACCGGGTCGGGCATGTCCTGGCTCATGCCGTAGGCGTCGAAGCCGAATTTCTGGCACATCGCCTCGCGACGGGCCGGGTCGACCTCGAGGCCCGGGTCGCTGTCCGGGTCGCGGCGCTGGACGATCTTGCCGGGGATGCCGACCACGGTGGCGCCGGCCGGGACTTCCTTGGTGACCACCGCGTTGGAGCCGACCTTGGCGCCAGCACCGACGGTGAAGGGGCCGAGAATCTTGGCGCCGGCGCCGACGATCACGCCGTCCTCCAGGGTCGGGTGACGCTTGCCCTTGTTCCAGCTGGTGCCGCCCAGGGTCACGCCCTGGTAGAGGGTGACATCGTCGCCGACGATGGTGGTCTCGCCGATCACCACTCCCATGCCGTGGTCGATGAAGAAGCGCCGGCCGATGGTGGCGCCGGGGTGAATCTCGATGCCGGTGAACCAGCGGCCCAGCGTCGACAGGGTGCGCGCGATCCATTTGAGATTGCGCTTCCACAGCTGGTGGGAGATCCGGTGCAGCAGCAATGCGTGAAGGCCAGGATAGTTGGTCAGGACTTCAAGAAAGTTGCGCGCCGCCGGATCCCTGGCAAATACGCTGTTGATGTCTTCGCGTAGGCGTTGAAACATGCGGCGGTCCCTGAGTCGGTCAAGAGAATCATAGTGGGGGCTGGTGGTGGGCCGTTCAAGCCTGCCACCTGTCGAGGTCAGTGATCTGGGGCAGCTCAGCGGCTCGAAGGTGGACACCGTGTCGCTCCAGAGCCGCCGGCCTGGCGCTGATCCTGCGGTTGGTTCTACTGTTGGTTCGGGCTAGTCCTGGGCCGGCTTCTGGCCCTGATGCGTGTCATGTTCTCGCTGTAATTCCGGCTCGTTGGCGCGGGCGCCCAGCGCCTGGCCGCCTGCGGCCTTCTCGGTGGCGCTGAGGATGCCACGCAGGATGTTGAGCTCCATGCGTTCGGGGCGCGAGCGCAGGGTCACTCGGCGCAGCCTGGCCATCAATTGGCGAGGCTTCGCCGGGTCGTGGAAGCCGATGGTGATCAGCGCGCGTTCCAGATGAGCGAAATAGTGCTCCAGCTCCTCGTGGCTGGCCAGTGGCTGCGCTTCTTCCTCTTCGTCCTGTGCCGGGCCTGGCTGGGTCTGGTTCTGGTTCTGGGTCTGGGTCTGGGCCTGGGCCAGCCAGGCAAGGCGGCATTCGTAGGCCAGCACCTGCACCGCCGCGGCCAGGTTCAGCGAGCTGAAGTCGGGATTGGTGGGGATGTGGACGTGGGCGTGGCAGCGTTGCAGTTCGGCGTTGGACAGGCCGCTGTCCTCGCGGCCGAACACCAGCGCGATGCGGGCCTCGGGCGTGGCCAGCTCGGCGGGCAGACGCTCGCCCAGCTCACGCGGGGTGATCATCGGCCAGGGCAGGGTGCGCGAGCGCGCGCTGGCTCCCACCACCAGGGTGCAGTCGGTGACCGCCTGCTCGAGGCTGTCGACCACCCGAGCGTCGTGGACCAGGGCATCTGCCCCGGAGGCGCGGGACACACTGTCGGCGGTGATGACCTCGCAGCGTGGTGCCACCAGGGCCAGATCGGCGAGTCCCATATTGTGCATGGCGCGGGCGGTGGCGCCGATATTGCCGGGGTGGCTGGTGCCGATGAGAACGATGCGAATGCGCTCGAGCATGGAAGATCCTGTAACGACGCGGCGGGTTGATGCGGTGGTTGGTGCAGTGGTCCATTCAATGACCGATGCAATGGCGCTGATGGCGGACCGGTCGGCAGCGCCAGGGGCGCCAGTCTAGCATGGGTAGATGCGCGCTGGGGCGAAGTGCGTGGCATTCATGCCCGTGGTCTGCTAGGATTCGCGCCGAGTCAGTTACCCACGTCGACTCCGTTCTTTAACACCACCGACTCCCAAGGCCCGATCATGCATCCGATGGTCCAGTACGCCCTGCGCGCTGCCCGCAGCGCCGGCGAACAGTTTCTGCGCATTCGCGAACGAATCGAGAATGCCCACGACGAGCACAACCTCGACCGTCTACTCGAGGACACCGCTCGCAACGCCGAATCCCTGATTACCCGCCAGCTGACCCGCGGTTATCCCCAGCACGGGGTCGTCGGTCGCTACACGCCCCACCGTGCCGGTGAAGGCGAAGGCGCGGATATCCTGTGGCGCATCGAACCCTTCCACGGTTACTCGAACCTGAGTGTGGCGTCCCCTGAGTTCGCCCTGTCCGTGGTATGTCTGATCAAGGGCCGTCCGGAGCACGCGGTGGTGATCTGCCCCTTCAGCGATGACGAATACCTTGCCAGCCGTGGCCGTGGCGCCCAGCTCAATGGCAAGCGTCTGCGTGTGTCCAAGATCAAGAGCGCCGCTGGCGCCCGCCTGTCGCTGGGGCTTCCCGATACCTACCTGCGCTCGCGTTTTCTGCCGACCTACCTGACCCTGGTGCAGCAGCTCGGCCCCCAGGCCGAACAGCTTCAAGCCAGCGCCTGTGGCCTGCTCGACATGGCCCGTCTGGCCGCCGGTCGTGCCGACGCCGCCTTCGTGCTGGGAGTCGAGGAGCAGGACCTAGACATCGGTTCGCTGCTGCTCAAGGAGTCCGGTGCCCTGATCGGCACACCGGATGGCCAGCCCTCGGTGCGTATCGAAGGCGCCCTGATGGCCGCCAACCCGCGCCTGTTCAAGGCGCTGATCAAGCAGCTTGCGCCCCACGTGCACACGGCGCCCAGTCAGCCCGAAGAGGACTGATTCGGCACCGCTCGCGCGAGCGAGCGGTGATCGTGACGCCGTCACAGCAACGCCCCCGCGGCCTGGCCGCGGGGGCGTTGTCGTCTGTGGTGCCGGCCGTTGGTCGCCGCCATGGCGCGGGCTAGGCCAGCGCCTTGGTCAGCGAGAACACGAAGCCGGAAAACTCCGCTCGCTGCATGTCCAGGTGGTGAAACATCACATCCGCCGCCGCTCCCTCACGCTTGTCGGCGATGGCCGAGACGATTTCGAGATGCTCCTCGGCCGACATGCTGCGCATGCCGGCGATGCGGTGGATGTGCCCGCGATAGGGCTCGATCTTGCGTCGGATATCGGTGATCTGGCCAGCCAGGGTCTCGTTGGCGGCCAGGCGATAGATCGCTTCGTGGAAGGCCCTGTTGGCGCTGGTGTAACGTTCGGCGGTGATTGCCGCGGTGTCGATGGTTTCCTGGGCCGCCTGCAGCAATGGGGGAATGTCATCGGCGGTGCTCTGACGCGCGGCGAGCCTGGCGGCGGAGGACTCCAGCAGCGCCAGCATCTCGAACATGTCGAGAATATCCTTGAGCGAATTGCGCCGGACGAAGGCGCCCTGGTTGGCCCGGTGTTCGACCAGGCCCTCGGAGGTGAGCATCCGAATGACCTCGCGGACGGGAGTACGAGAGACCGCGAACTCGGCGGCCAGGTCGCGCTCGTTCAGCCGGTGTCCGGGCGGATAGCTGCCCCGCAGGATGCGATCCTCCAGCTGCTGGCGAATGTGTTCGGTGGTCCTGGTGGGCGATGCCATCGAGCGGTCCCTGCAGTAGACACGTGGACGGAGGGCGGCACCCGGACGTCGTCTTGCCGGATGCCGCGGTCGAGATTACTGGAGATAGCTGCGGTAGACCTCCACCAGTGCACCGGCGGACTCGCCGAACTCCTCGATATACGCCGACAGGTACTTGTCGCGAAGGCTGTCGGCAAGCGCCAGATCCTCCTCGCTGAAGGTGTACACCGTCTCGGCCTGTTCATCGACCGCCTGGCGAAGACGTTCGGACTCCTCGGTGAAGTTGGCGCTCGACCACTCGATGGTGGCCTCGACCGCCCGATGGAGTTCGTCGCGAGCGTCCTGGCTCAGTCCATTGTACTTGCGCAGGTTCATGATGAGCGGATAGGGCGTGCGCACCATCGAGCTCGCAAGCACCACCGGGGCGACCTCGGAGAGTCCGAGATTGACGTAGGAGGAATCGGTGGTAATCACGCCATCGACGCCGCCGGTCTGAAGCTGCAGAAACTGCTCGGCGGCACTCATGAACACCACGGTGGCGCCAAGGTCTTCGAGCGCCGGGTCGGTGTAGCCGCCCACGCCACGGATCTTGCGACCTTCGAGTTGATCCAGCCCGTCGATCGACTCGGCCAGGAACAGCGTGGTCTGCCCGGAGGAGTTGATGAACCCCAGCAGCTTGACCTGGGAGGCGGCAAAGGCTTCGCCCAGCGGTTCGAGCACGCGCGGGTCGTTGGCGAAGGCCAGCACGTCGGCGTCATCCAGGGAGTCGGGCGGAAACGGCACGGTGAAGATCTTCATCATGCCCACGGTCCCCACCACGTAGCCGCCGAACAGGCTGTACAGATCTACGGTGCCGCGTGCCGTGCCCATCAGACCGTCGCGTCCCTTGACCAGGGATTCCGAGGGGAAGACGTCGATTTCGAGCAGTGTCGGGTCGAGCTGGTCGGCCAGGTACTGGGTGGTACGCCCGCGGAAGTCCTCGGCGGGAAAGTAGTGGCCCAGACGCAGGGTTTCCGCCGCCTGGGTCGTGGTCGTGGTGAGCAACCCCGCCACCAGGGCCGTCGTCAGGGCGATGGCCAG
>NZ_JASHIT010000075.1:0-7017 GCF_030733595.1 Halomonas sp. MMSF_3323
CAGGCCAGGCTGGCCCAGCTGGCGCGCAGTGCCGCGCGCCAGGGAGTGCCGTTGGTGGTGGTATTCGAGGGCCATGACGCTGCCGGCAAGGGCGGCGGCATCCATCGCCTGACCTCGGCAATGGATGCACGTCAGTACCGTGTGCATCAGATCGCTGCGCCCACCGAGGAGGAGCGCCTGCACCCGTGGCAGTGGCGCTTCTGGCATCGTCTGCCCCGCGATGGCCGGGTGGCGATCTTCGACCGCTCCTGGTATGGCCGGGTGCTGGTGGAACGGGTCGAAGGCCTCGCCGACGAGCGGGACTGGCGACGCGGCTTTGAAGAGATTCGCCAGTTCGAGGCGCGCCTGCTCGAGCACGGCACCGTGCTGGTCAAGCTGTTCCTGGCCATCGACAAGGACGAGCAGCTCGAGCGTTTCGAAGCCCGGGCCGAGACCCCTCACAAGCGGCACAAGCTCACCGACGAGGATTGGCGCAACCGCGAGCGCTGGGACGACTACCAGCAGGCCATCGACGAGATGTTCGCGGAAACACATGCCCCTGGCGGCGAGTGGGTGCTGATCGACGCCAACGACAAGCGTCGGGCGCGCCTGGCGGTGATCGAGGAGGTGAGTCGGCGGTTGTCGGCGCGCCTGCCTCTGGATTGAGTGACCGATGTCCTGTTAACACTGCTGAAGGCCTGTCGACGGATTCGTTCAGGCGCTACAGTGAAGGCTGACATAACTGCCGTATCGGCAAAGATCGTTGGTGTTTGCCAGGTTCTATTTTCACACCGGAGGTGAAAGTTCATGAAGTGCCGTCTGTCTTCCCGCCACGCCGTCCCTTTCGTGGCGCTGCTTTCTCTGGGGGCGAGCGTCGCCCAGGCCGACGCCGAACGTCTCGAGGCTGACCTGCGTGCGGCCCTGGAGCGCGAAGGTACCCTCGAGATCGGCGAGGTATCCGATGAGCTGCTCGGCAGCACCACCAGTGCCGAGAACCTGACCCTGACCGGCGACAACGGCGAACGCCTGACCATCGCGCGCTACCTGGTCGAGGGCGACTACGACGCACCGGAAGAAGTGGTGCTCGAGGACATCGAGCTGGTCGACCGGGGCGCCAGCATGCTGCTCGAGCGGCTGGTGTTCGAGGAGCCCGGCCAGCCGGTGCTCGATCTGCGTGATCTGCCCTGGGATGAAGACAACCCGCTGGCCGGGATTAGCCTGGAAGGACTGGTGATGGATCAGCGCCAGGGCAAGGTGGGGGCGGACCTTCCCTGGGGCGACTATCCCGGCCGCATCGAGATCCAGAGCCTGGGCGCCAGCGACGTCAGCGCCGATGCCATCGGCAGCCTGACCCTGACCGGGATGAGCGGCTCCAGCGACAACTTCGAGGAGCTCGGGGCCGGAACCTTCTCGCTGCCGTCACTCAGTCTGACCGGCCTCAAGGGGCTTGCGAGCGACGCGCCCACGGTGGACGCCCTCGAGCTCGAGGACCTGGAGATCGCCACCGATCGCCTGGTGGCAAGCCTTGAGCATCTGGTGGCCGACGGCGACATGAACGACGGCGAGTACAGCGGGCGCATGGACAACCTGACGGTGGATCTGGCCAGGATGATCGAGCTGGCGCCGGTGGACGAGCGCACCCAGCTACGTCTGGTCAGCAACGTGCTGACCGATGGCTCCGGACAGCTCACCCTGGACGCCGACATGGACGGTACCTGGGAGGCCAGCGGTGCCAATGGCCAGGTGGCCAGCCGTTTCGAGATGACCGCAGCCGATGCCTTCCGCCTCGGCTTCGACAGTGACCTGCCGGTAAACCTGCCCAAGGGCCAGGACCCTGCGGCCTACTTTGCCGGCCTCGAGGACTGGACCGAGCTGGACACCCAGGGCGGCGACGTCTCGCTCAGTCTCAGCGATCTGGGCGTGTTCGGGCGTATCGCACCGGTGGTGGCAGCGACCCAGGGGGTGTCCGAAGACGCCCTGCTCGAACAGCTCAGGACCCAGTCCGAAGGCTTCGGCATCATGATGGGACCGCAGATCGGCGCGGTGCTCACGGGGCTGGTGCAGATGATGGCCGGCGAGGCCAGCGAGATGTCAATCGACCTCAGCCTGCCACCCAGCCGACAGCTCCAGAAGCTGGCCCAGGACCCGCTGGGGCTGCCCCAGGCGTTGTCCATGGAAGTCACGATGGACTAGGGCTTGGCCGAAGGGTCGTGGCGCCCGCCGGCGTTTCGGGCTGAGCCTGGAAAAGAGCGCCCGGTGGGCCACGCTTCAGTCTGACTGAAGCCAAGATGAGAAATCATGCAGCAGCCCATGACGGTCTTTCATGTGAAAGCGGTCATGGGCTGCGCTATGATGGCGGCCCGCTTTTCGCGATTGCCCCTTGAATCCCCCGCTGCGAGGTTATGCCGCCGATGTTCAGCCGTGATATGCAGATTGCCGGTTTCGATGATGCCCTGTTCGATGCGATGCAGAAGGAAGTCGCCCGTCAGGAGGCTCACATCGAGCTGATTGCCTCCGAAAACTACGCCAGCCCCCGGGTGATGGAAGCCCAGGGTAGCCAGCTGACCAACAAGTACGCGGAAGGCTATCCCGGCAAGCGTTACTACGGTGGCTGCGAGTACGTCGACGTGGTCGAGCAGTTGGCCATCGACTATGCCAAGGAGCTGTTTGGCGCGAGCTACGCCAACGTCCAGCCGCACTCAGGCTCCCAGGCCAACGGCGCGGTCTTCCAGGCCCTGGTCAAGCCCGGTGACACCGTGCTGGGCATGAGCCTCGACGCCGGCGGTCACCTGACCCACGGCGCCCGCCCGAACTTCTCCGGCAAGCACTACAATGCCGTGCAGTACGGCATCGACGAGTCCGGCCGCATCGACTACGACGAGGTGGCCCGCCTGGCCCGCGAGCACCAGCCGAAGATGATCATCGCCGGTTTCTCCGCCTACTCGCAGATCATCGACTGGGCACGCTTCCGCGAGATCGCCGACGAGGTGGGTGCCTTCCTGCTGGTGGACATGGCCCACGTGGCCGGCCTGGTTGCCGCCGGTGTCTACCCGAATCCGCTGCCCCACGCCCATGTGGTCACCACCACCACCCACAAGACCCTGCGCGGTCCCCGTGGTGGCCTGATCCTGTCCGCCGAGAACGACGCCGACATCGAGAAGAAGCTGCAGTCTGCGGTCTTCCCCGGTGGCCAGGGCGGCCCGCTCGAGCACGTCATCGCGGCCAAGGCGATCTGCTTCAAGGAGGCCATGGCGCCCGAGTTCAAGACCTACCAGCAGCAGGTGGTCAAGAACGCCCAGACCATGGCCAAGGTATTTATCGAGCGTGGCTACGACGTGGTCTCCGGCGGCACCGAGGATCACCTCTTCCTGCTGTCGCTGATCAAGCAGGGCCTGACCGGCAAGGACGCGGACGCGGCCCTGGGTCGTGCCCACATCACCGTCAACAAGAACGCCGTGCCCGGTGATCCGCAGAGCCCCTTCGTGACCTCTGGCCTGCGTATCGGCACCCCGGCGGTCACCACCCGTGGTTTCGGCGAGAGCGAGTGCGGTGATCTGGCTGGCTGGATCTGCGACATCCTCGACGTCATGGCCAAGGGCGAGTCCACCGAGGCCATCGAGGCCGAGGTCAAGGCCAAGGTGGAAGAAGTCTGCACCCGTCTGCCGGTCTACGGCTGAGTGCCCGGCGGGGTGACCCGCCGCTCAGGCCACCAAAGACACCCCCGAGAGCTCCGCTCTCGGGGGTGTCGTCGTTCTGGGGCTGTGTGCTTGCAGCGGGGCGTCGGCTGTCGATGCACCATTGTGGTGCCTTATCCTGCACCGGGCACGGCCGCGTCCGCCCCGGACCTGACGGGGCCTCGTTGCGCTGACGTCTACATTCCCTTCATCTGCTTGTTTTCCCGTTGCTCTGTTGAGCGCTGGCGCAGCCCTTGCTTTGTATCTCGGTGAACCCTTTTGATGCGAAGGTCCCACCATGCACGCCAGCACGACTCCCCGAATCGGTGCCTTCGACGGGCCCAGGCTGCTGTTCACCGACCTGGATGGCTCGCTGCTCGACCACCATGACTACGGCTGGAAGCCCGCCGAGCCCTGGCTCGATGCCCTGCGTGAGGCCGGCGTTGCGGCGATCCCGGTGACCAGCAAGACCCGCAGTGAACTGCTCGGGCTGCGCCAGCAGCTCGGCCTCGCCGATCGCCCCTTTATCGCCGAGAACGGCGCGGTGATTGCGCTGCCCCCCAGCTGGTGTCACGCCCGACGTGAGGGACAGCCGGGCCCGGATGGCCTGGTGATCCGCACCCTCGGGGTGGATATCGGGCTGATTCGCCGGCGGGTGGCGATCTGGCGTGAGCGGCTGTCCGCGCGCTTTCTGACCATGAGCGAGATGGCGCTGGAGGACGTGGTGGCCTTCACCGGTCTGGATGAACAGGAGGCTCGCCTGGCACGCCTGCGCGAGGGCAGCGAGCCGCTGTTGTGGGAAGACGACGAAGCGCTGCTGCAGCGCTTTCGCGAGGGCCTGGCCAGTGACGGCCTGCGCATGACGAGGGGCGGGCGCTTCTGGCACGTGCTCGGCGACACCGACAAGGGCCAGGCGGTGCAATGGCTGTGCGCCCGCTTCGAGGCGCTCAAGGGCCGACGCCCCGAGACCCTGTCGCTGGGCGATGGCCCCAACGATGTCGCCATGCTCGAGGCCACCGATGCGGCGGTGGTGATTCGTGCCCGCCATGGCCTCGACGTGTCCCCGTGCCAGCCGCGCTTGTATCGCAGCGAGGCGCTGGGCCCCAGGGGCTGGGCCGAGGGGGTTGCGCACTTCTGGGGAGAGCAGGACGCGGCGGAGCCTGCCAGCAGCGCTGAGGCCGGCAGCACCGATGCCGGCGGCGCCGACGACAAGGATCATCACAAGCTGGGCGAGGAGGGTGAGGCATGAGCGATTTCCACCAGAACGGCATCATCACCGACTTTCACAACCTGACCCGGCGCAAGGTCGAAGACCTGGAGGCGGATCTGGAGCGCTTCGGCCGCCAGCGCCCGCTCGGGCTGATCCTGCCGTCATTGTACTCGGAGCTGGAAGGACCGGCGCTGGACGCCATCGTCGAGTCCCTGGCCCAGGCGAGCTATCTGTCGGAGATCGTGATCGGCCTCGATCGTGCCGACCGGGACCAGTTTCTGCGGGCACGCGAGTTCTTTTCGCGCCTGCCCCAGCACCATCGCATCCTGTGGAATGACGGCCCGCGCCTGAGCGCGCTGGACGCGCAGCTGGCCGAGGAAGGCCTGGCGCCACAGCAGCCGGGCAAGGGCCGCAATGTGTGGTTCTGTGCGGGCTATGTGCAGGCATCCGGGCGCACCGCCGCGGTGGGGCTGCATGACTGCGATATCCTGACCTACGACCGCGGCCTGCTGGCACGGCTGATGTATCCGGTGGCCCACCCACGCTTCAACTACGCCTTCTGCAAGGGCTACTACCCGCGTATCGCCGAGGGCAAGCTCAACGGCCGGGTCTCCCGGCTGATGGTGACCCCGCTGCTGCGGGCGCTAAAGATCATGCACGGGCCCTTGCCTTACCTGGACTACCTGGACAGCTATCGCTACCCGCTGTCGGGGGAGTTCTCGATGCGTACCGAGGTGCTGGACAACATCCGTATCCCCGCCGACTGGGGGCTGGAGATCGGGGTGCTGTCCGAGGTCCACCGCGACCACTCCACCAATCGGCTGTGTCAGGTGGATATCGCCGACGTCTACGACCACAAGCATCAACCGGTGTCCGCCGATGACGCGGCCACCGGGCTCAACCGCATGAGCCTGGATATCGCCAAGGCGCTCTATCGTAAGCTGGCCACCCAGGGTGTGGGTTTCTCGTCGGAAGGCTTTCGTACCCTCAAGGCCACCTACTATCGCCTGGCCCTCGATCTGATCGAGGCCTACGACCACGACGCCACCATGAACGGGCTGAGCCTGGACCGTCACGCCGAGGAGCAGGCGGTGGAGCTGTTTGCCGCCAATCTGATCGAGGCCGGTAACGCCTTTCTCGACAACCCCAGGGAGAAGCCCTTTATCCCGAGCTGGAACCGTGTGCGGGCGGCCTTGCCGGACCTGCCCGAACAACTTTACAGCGCGGTAGAGGCCGATAACGCCGGGGATGTCTAAGGCTTTAACGAAAAGTGCCTGCGCTCGGTAATACGGCGTTAAAAATCAGGTCAAAATGCTCATTTACACCACGTAAACTGCGCTTTCTCACCGATTTTTGCCTTGTCTAACCATCGCTCGTCGACTTTTCGTATAAAGCCGGCAACGGGCTGGCACAGAAGGCCAGCGCCTTGATCAACCCTGTCAGTTGGGCTCCGGCCCCATGATGGTATGGAACAGTTCTTCGCTGGGCAGGCCTTGGCTCATCTCGAGCCTGCCATCGTTGCGATAGACGATGCCCGGGGTCGCCACCATGCCGAAGCTGCGAAACAGTTCATGGTTGCTCTGCAGGCGCTGCTCCAGGTCTCTGGGCAGTTGGCGCATGGGCTCAATCGGATCGCCGCTCTCATGGGCGCGGAGGGCGGCCTGAGGGTCATCGGCGGCCAGCATCGTGACTGCCTGACGCGGACTCTCGGGGTCGAGGATGCCGACCATCACGTGGCGGAGCTGGACCTGGCCGCTTTCGACGAAGGGCCGGCTCTGCTGCCACAGGCGGGTGCAGTAGGGGCAGTTGGGATCGGTGAACACATAGACGATGCGCTCGGCGTCGGGATCGCCGTCGGCGATCCAGGCGCTGTCCTCAAGGCTCTGCCAGGTGGTCTCGTCCTGGGGGCCGCGTACCAGGCGCTCCAGCGGCGCCTCCGACAGATTGTTGGCGTCGGCGTCGATCAGATTGCCGACGATGGCGTGCTCGCCATCCTCGGTGACGAAGATGGTCATCGGCTGTCCGCGATGGCTGGCGGCGAAGCCGCTGAGCCCACCCGGCGCGTCGAATTCACCGTGCACCTCAAGACCTTCCTCTTCCAGCGCCTCGATGGGGGCGGGGTGGCCCTCGGCCTCGACGCTGGACAGTGGCATC
>NZ_JASHIT010000076.1:0-6564 GCF_030733595.1 Halomonas sp. MMSF_3323
CATTTGGGGACAGTGTCGCGTCAGGATGTAATCACCATGCAAGAGGGTGTCACGACCGGGTTCAGCGGCAACTTGCCAGGCATACTGGACTCAAACGGACATCCTCCCGGCGCCGGAGCCGCTCCGGCGCGACAAGGATTTCGACGATTTCGACGGAGAGACGCTATGCCCGCACGCCTTACCTTGAGTTCCGGTCTTGCCACGCTGGCCCTGGCGCTGGCGATCCCCGCCACCGCCCTGGCCGACGGCGCTGAGCGCCTGACCCGCATGCTGGAGCCGTTGAACACCTATTCCGCCGACTTCGAGCAGCAGATCCTCGACGGCAGTGGCCAGCGCCTGCAGCAGACCGAAGGGCACATGTGGCTGTCGCGCCCCGGCAAGTTCCGCTGGGAGGTCAAGGCACCTTACGAGCAGATCGTGGTCTCTGACGGCGACGAGGTCACCCTCTATGACCCCGATCTCGAGCAGGCCACCATCCAGCCGCTGGATGAGCGCATCACCCACACCCCGGCTCTGCTGCTGTCCGGCAGCGCCAACGAGCTCACCGACAGCTACGAGGTCAAGAGCTCGCAGCAAGGCACCGCCGAGACCTTCACCCTGGAGCCCAAGGCCTCGGACACCCTGTTCGAAAGCCTGCGCCTGACCTTCTACAGCGAGCAGCTGGCGGCGCTGGAGATGACCGACAGCACCGGTCAGCGTACCGCCATCGCCTTCGATAATGCCGAGCAGAACGGCAACATCGATGACCAGCGCTACCGCTTCGAGGTGCCCGAGGGTACCGACGTGATCCGCCAGACCCGCTGATCACACCGGCCGCCGCCGTTCCCGTTCGGCGGCGGCCTCCCTTCCGCACCTTTTCCACGGCCTCCCATTTTCTGTCCGTTCCCTCCTTACCGTGCGCTATCGAGCACGCCGCTTGTCCCCGATCAACCCTGAAGTCTACTGCGACCTTGGCCCAATAGTGTGAGCCGACTAGGGAAACTACTATCCCGGGTATCGTTTTCACGAGGTGCCCCATGTATCCCTACGCCGCTCCCCTGCGAGACCTGTCCTTCGTGCTGTCGGAAATGCTCGAGCACGAGTCCTTGAACCTGGCCCCCTTTGCCGAGGTTGGCCCCGAGCTGGTCGACGCTGTGCTCGAGGAGGCCGCCAAGCTCGCCTCTGATGTCTGGGCGCCGCTCAATGCCAGTGGTGATCGCGAGGGCTGCAGCCGGCTGGAAGACGGCAGCGTGACACTGCCCGACGGCTTCGCCGAGGCCTACCAGGCCTACGCCGAGGGCGGCTGGAACGGGATCGGTGTGTCCGAGGAGCGTGGCGGTCAGGGGCTGCCCGAGGTGGTGGCCAGCAGCGTGCAGGAGATGCTGCACGGCGCCAACATGGCGCTGGGCCTGTGTCCGATGTTGACCGCGGGTGCCATCGAGGCGCTGGCTCACCATGGCAGCGACGAACTCCAGCAGCGTTACCTGGCGCGTCTGGTGGAAGGCAGCTGGACCGGCACCATGAACCTGACCGAGCCTCAGGCCGGCTCGGACCTGTCCCGGGTGCGCACCCGCGCGGTGCCGGAAGGCGATCACTACCGGCTGTTCGGCCAGAAGATCTTCATCACCTGGGGCGAACACGAGGCCGCCGAGAACATCATCCACCTGGTGCTGGCGCGCACCCCCGACGCCCCCGAGGGCAACAAGGGCATCTCGCTGTTTCTGGTGCCCAAGTTCCTGGTCAATGAGGACGGCTCGCTTGGCGAGCGCAACGACGTGGTGTGCGCCTCCATCGAACACAAGATGGGCATCCACGGCAGTCCCACCTGCACCCTCAGCTTCGGCGAGAAGGACGGCGCCGTCGGCTATCTGGTGGGGGAGGCCGGGCGCGGCCTCAACCACATGTTCACGATGATGAACGAGGCTCGCCACAAGGTCGGTATCCAGGGTATCGGTGTCGCCGAGCGTGCCTGCCAGCACGCCCTGGCCTACGCCAACGATCGCTCCCAGGGACGCACACCACCGTCCCGCGGAGGCGAGCCATGCACCATCGGCGAGCACCTGGACGTGCGCCGCATGCTGCTGTCGATGCGGGCGCGCACCGACGCCCTGAGGGCGCTGGCGCTGCTGTGCGCTCAGCAACTCGACGTGGCTCGTCACCATGAGGACGAACCGCGCCGTCGCGAGGCCCAGGCGCGGGCCGAGGTGCTGATCCCGGTGGTCAAGGGCTTCTCCACCGACCAGGCGGTGGACATCGCCTCGTTGGGTGTTCAGGTCCACGGCGGCATGGGCTTCATCGAGGAGACCGGCGCCGCGCAACTGTTGCGGGACGTGCGTATCGCACCGATCTACGAGGGCACCAACGGCATCCAGGCGCTCGATCTGGCGGGGCGCAAGCTCCAGCGCGATGGCGGCGCGGCCTTGTCACTGCTGATCGACGAAGTGCAGGCCACCGCCGAAGCGCTGTCAGCCCATTCTTCTCTTGCTCCGCTGGGGGCAGAGCTTGCCGCCGGTGCCGAGGATCTGCGTGCCTGTGCGGCCCTGGTGCTGGAGGCGGGGGCAGACGCCGAACGCGGCGCCGACGCCATCCAGGCCTACGCCACACCGCTTCTGTCGCTGACCGGCCACGTACTGTGCGCCTGGCAGATGGGTCGCGCGGCGATCATCGCCCGGGCCGCGCTGGACGCCGGTAACGACGACGACTTCTACCGGCGCAAGCTGGCCTGTGCCGACTTCGCCGTGCGCCAGTGGCTCCCCGAGGGGCGCGCCCAGCGTCGCGTCATCGAGGCTGGCTTCGACGAACTGCTTGGCGTATCGCTTGGCTGAACCGATTGGCCGTCGGTGTCCACCGGCGGCTATCTTCTGTTCAGGATCGGCCATCGTCATTTCCCTCGTAGCGAGGCGCAGGCCGCCAGTGGCTACGCATGCGACCTTCAATCAGGAGTGTCTAATGAGCAACATCTACGACCAGGGCATGCCGCGCAACGCGGCCAACCACGTGGCGATCTCGCCGTTGACCTTCATCGAACGCGCGGCCAGCGTCTATCCGGACCTGCCGGCGGTGGTCCACGGCCAGACGCGCCGCGACTGGGCCACCACCTGGCAGCGCTGCCGGCGACTTGCCTCGGCGCTGGAGCGTCGTGGGCTCGGCAAGGGGGATACGGTGTCGGTGATGCTGCCCAATGTGCCGGCGATGTTCGAGGCTCACTTTGGCGTGCCCCTGGCCGGTTGCGTGCTCAACACCCTGAATATCCGTCTCGATGCCTCGGCGATTGCCTACATGCTGGAACACGCCGAGACCCGGGCGATCCTGGTGGACCCTGAGTTTGTCGAGGTGGTGCGTGAGGCGATCAAGGGCCTCGATAGGCCGCCACTGGTCATCGACGTGCTGGATCCCGAGTTCGAGGGCCAGGCCGAGCGCCTGGGCGAGATCGAGTACGAGGACCTGCTGGCCGAAGGTGACGCCGACTACCCCTACCGCCTGCCCGAAGACGAGTGGGACGCCATCTCGCTGAACTACACCTCCGGTACCACCGGCAAGCCCAAGGGCGTGGTCTATCACCATCGCGGCGCCTACCTCAACGCCGTGAGCAACATCCTCGAGTGGGCGATGCCGCATCACCCGGTGTACCTGTGGACGCTGCCGATGTTCCACTGCAACGGCTGGTGTTTCCCCTGGACCATCGCCGCCAACGCCGGGGTCAACGTCTGCCTGCGCAAGGTCGACCCGAAGAAGATCATGGAACTGATCGCCGACGAGAAGGTGACCCACTTCAGCGGCGCGCCGATCGTGCTCAACGGACTGGTCAATCTGGACGAGTCCCAGCGTCGTGCCATCGACCACCCGGTCAAGGCCACCACCGCCGGGGCGGCGCCGCCTGCTGCGGTGATCGCCGGGGTGGAGTCACTCGGTATCGATGTGACCCACGTCTATGGTCTGACCGAGGTCTATGGTCCGGTGACGGTGTGCGCCTGGCGCGAGGCCTGGGACGAGCTGCCGCTGGAGGAGCGTGCCCGCATCAAGGCCCGTCAGGGCGTGCGTGGGCACATGCTGGAGGCGCTTTGCGTCGCCGACCCGGTGACCCTGGAGCCATTGCCCAAGGACGGCGAGAGCATCGGCGAGATCATGATGCGTGGCAACAATGTGATGAAGGGCTACCTGAAGAACGAGGCCGCCACCCGGGAAGCGCTGGATGGTGGCTGGTACCACACCGGCGACCTGGCAGTATGGCACGCCGATGGCTACATCGAGATCAAGGATCGTTCCAAGGACATCATCATCTCCGGCGGCGAGAACATCTCCACCATCGAACTCGAGGATGCGCTCTACGCCCATCCGGCGGTGGAGGAGGCGGCGGTGGTGGCCCAGCCTGACGAGAAGTGGGGCGAAAGCCCCTGCGCCTTCGTCAAGCTCAAGGCCACCAGCGGTGAGGTGACCGAAGAGGACATCATCGAGCACTGTCGGGGCAAGCTTGCGCGCTTCAAGGTGCCCAAGCGCGTCGTCTTCACCGAACTGCCGAAGACCTCGACCGGCAAGATCCAGAAGTTCGTGCTGCGTCAGCAGGCCAAGGAGAGCTGATCGCCGCCTGCCATCCGCTGATGGCAGGGTAAGCCCGCCCGAGACAGAGCGGGGAGCAGATCATCAGACGCCGCCTTCGGGGTGACCGGGGGCGGCGTGGTTGTGTCATGATCGAGGGAAATATCCATCAAGGGAGAAAGCAAGTGAGCGAGACGCGGATCGGTGTGGTCGGTGGTGGAACCATGGGTCAGGGCATCGCCCAGGTGCTGGTGCAAAGCGGCTTCGAGGTGAGCCTTTATGATGTTGCCGAGGCCGCCCTGGAGCGGGCCAGCGCGGCGATCGACAAGGGCCTTGCCAAGCTGGTGGAAAAGCAGCGGCTGAGTGCCGAACAGCGGGACCAGGCCCGCGCGCGCCTGACCACGGTCAACTCGCTTCAGGCCCTGGCCGACTGCGGGGTGATCATCGAGGCGGCGCCGGAAGCGCCGGAGCTCAAGGAACGCCTGTTCCGGGAGCTCGATGAGCTCAACCCCGAGGCGGTGCTGGCCTCCAACACCTCCTCGCTGTCGCTGACCCGTCTGGCGGCGGTGTGCCAGCGGCCAGAACGAGTCGTCGGCATGCACTTCTTCAACCCGGTGCCGGTGCTCAAGCTGGTCGAGGTCATCCGCGCCGAGCAGACCAGCGACGCGACCGTGGCCCGTGTCGAAGCCCTGGCCGAGTCCATGGGCAAGACCGCCGTGGCGATCGGCGACGCCCCAGGCTTCGCGGTCAACCGCCTGCTGGTGCCGATGATCAACGAGGCCGCCTTCCTGGTGCAGGAAGGGGGGGCCAGCGCCGAAGACATCGACACCGCCATGAAGCTTGGCGCCGCCCACCCGATGGGCCCGCTGGCGCTGGCCGACCTGATCGGCCTGGACGTCTGCCTGGCGATCATGAACGTACTGGCCGATGGCTTCGGCGATCCCAAGTATCGCCCCTGTCCGCTGCTCAAGCGGATGGTCGACGCCGGCTATCTGGGACGCAAGAGCGGCCGCGGCTTTCACGACTACAGCGGTTGAGGCGGTGGCATGCGCCAAAAGGATGGCTTGTGAGCCTACCAAGCGTTCGCTAGGGTTGGGCCAAAGGTGACGAACGCGCCAGGCTCCGCCGACGCCAGGCGGGCCTCGCCGACAACTGACAACTCTGACAAGGAGCATTTCGTGAGCGAACAACTGGTCGAGATGGTCGACAACGATGGCGTGGTACGCCTCACCATCAACCGTCCCAAGGCGTTGAACGCCCTGAATCGCGAGGTCATCGAGGCGCTGGCCGAGATCCTTGATCGGCTCGAAGGTCGCGAGGGCCTGCGCGCGGTGCTGATCACCGGCGCCGGCGAGAAGTCCTTCGTGGCCGGTGCCGACATCACCGCGATGCGCGAGATGAACCCGCTCGAGGCGCGCGACTTTGCCGGTCAGGCGCTGAAGACCATCAAGCGCCTCGAGACGCTGCCGGTGCCGGTGGTGGCGCTGGTCAACGGCTTCTGCCTCGGCGGCGGCTGCGAGCTGGCGCTGGCCTGTGACTGGGCGGTGGCCAGCGACAACGCGGTGTTTGGCCAGCCCGAGGTACTGCTTGGGGTCATTCCCGGCTTCGGTGGCTCCCAGCGTCTGCCGCGTCGGGTCGGCCCGGCCATGGCGCTTGACCTTTGCACCACCGGGCGCAAGATCGACGCCCAGGAGGCCCTGCGCATTGGCCTGGTCAACCAGGTGATGTCCCAGGCCGAGCTCGAGGACTACGCCGCCACCCTGACCAAGCAGTTGTCCGGCAATGGCCCCGGCGCGGTGCGCAGTGCCAAGCAGGTGATCCACGACGGCATGGATCAGGATCTGGACAGCGCCCTGGCGCTGGAGACCAGCCTGTTTGCCCTGTGCTTCGCCTCCGACGAGCAGCGCGAAGGCATGAGCGCCTTCGTCGAGAAGCGCAAGCCCAACTTCTGAGTCCCTTTCACAAGCCTTCAGCTAGGGCTTGTCTGAAAAGTGCCTGCGCTCGGTAATACGGCGTTAAAAATCGGATCAAAATGCTCATTTACACCCC
>NZ_JASHIT010000077.1:0-5967 GCF_030733595.1 Halomonas sp. MMSF_3323
GCGGTGCGCGCCAACGCCGGCCTGCTGCTGACCAGTTGGGGGCAGCTCGGTGCCAGCGGCGAACAGCTCGCGCTGTCCCCGGTCTACCGTGAACTCGACAGCGCCTGGCAGCTCGCCGATACCCTCAGCCAGAGCGCCGCCGAACACGACGCCGAAGCGCTGGAGGTGCGCGGCGACATCAAGCGGGCCAGCGAGGACGCCAAGGCCACCTACGGTGAGTCCAGCGGGGCAGCGTCTGGCCAGGACGTTGACCAGTCCGCCGATCAGTCCACCGCCAAAGGCGCAAGCCTGGCAGGGCGGGGCGAGGCCGGGCGGCTAGAGAGCCCCTGGTTGCACCTGGCCTCACCCGCCGGCATCGCCATGAGCACCCCGCAGTCGACCCATTTCGCCCAGGGCAAGTCGCTGACGGTGACCAGCGGCGAGGACATCAACCTGGCCGCCGGGCGTAGCCTGATCGGCGCGTTTTCCGAACGCCTGTCGCTGTTTATCCAGCGCGCCGGGATCAAGCTGTTCGCCGCCCAGGGCAAGGTCGAGGTGCAGGCCCAGAGTGACGCGATGGCCCTGACCGCCGAGAAGACCCTGAGCGTGACCTCCACCGAGGACAGCGTGGAAGTCAGTGCCGCCAAGGAGATCCTGCTCACCTGCGCCGGCGCCTATGTGCGGCTCAAGGACGGCAATATCGAAGTGCATGCCCCGGGCAAGATCGACATCAAGGGTGCCCAGCACAACTTTTCAGGCCCCGCGAGCCTGGAGGGTGCGTTACCAGAACTGCCCGAAGGAGGGTGTGAAAGCCAGCTTAAGGGAGCGGAGCAGACGCGGGCAGGTGCTACTCCGTTGGGGAGGTCCTGAGATGTCGAGCCACCACCCCATTGTTGAAAGCCTGCCGGTTGAATGGTTGACCAAATATTCGTATGCGTTGCTCAACCCGCTAAACGTCGAGCAAGACGACTGGAAAGGCTTGCCCGCCATACCGTTGGCGCCGACGAAAGCCAAGATGCGGCCACACATATTGCCTCAGTTAATCAGCTTGAAGGGGCTGTCTCACGATGATCGAAAGACCATCTTCGAGCGCATCCTTCGTTATCAGAAGCGTGGCGTCTCCTACTTCTGTGCGTTGCTCGCCAGCCATGCCACCGCTGACGATGTCGCGGCGCATCTCAAGCATCACCTGGTCCAACGTCGTCCAGGAGACCCGAGGCACTGGTGGTTGCGCTATTACGATCCACATGTTTTTCGACACTTTTCCTGGATATTTGAACCGGAACAGGTTGATAGGTTACTTGGCCCCATCACCGAATGGGTTTGGCCGGATGAGAAGGGGCAATGGTACTGTCGAAGCCATCGGCCTTATATGGAAGCGTCGATCTTCCATTTAATGCCAACTTCATCTCAGTGGAAGCGCATCGATAACGTGGTTGAAGTAAACCGAATGATTGACCATTTGGTGATTCGAATGCCGCAGCTACACCAGTCACCCTCTCTATGGGCACTGATCGATCACCTGTTTGAAAAAGCAGATGATGTCCTGTCGTCGGAGGATACGTACGGGCGAATACTTTTTGTTGAACAGGGTGTGCGCTTTCACCCTCAGATACATTCGCATCCGATATTGGCCGAGCGTATTGCTTGTATACAAGGGCGAGGCGTCGATTATCGCGAGGTATGCTTTGACCTTGACGAGGTTGATATGAAACGCATGGCTGGTGAAGTAAATAAGCAATATTATACATGGGGGCGGTGATGAGCAAAAAAAATCAGCGGTCTATAGCCGAGTGTCCATACTGTGAAAAAAAAGGACTTCCTGTTTTGCCGCTGCGCTATGCAGTAGCACGTACGGATGTTGTGGAGAAGACGCAAGCACCACGACTTGACTACCCTTTCGGTGTGGGAGTAGAAGACGTAGAGCTGCCAGAAGGGCAAGTATATACACTTCGACTTCTGCGCCCGGGATACCTGTATGTTTATCACGAAGTCAGGAGTACTTGGAGCGGGTACTTAGTGACTCCAATGGGGTTTTTATATCCCTACGTTCTTGAGATTGATCATGATGTTTTGGTCGCAATGAATCCAAACGAAATTCAGGGAGGTATTGACGCACTACTTCAGCCTCCATCGAAAGGTGAAGAGATTACTTGTAAGGATAATCCCGAACATCATTACCCTGGACGTTGTATTACTATTCTTGATCCTGAGAATGGTGGGGATGTTTACTTTGCATATTCTGAAACGGCTTGGACGAAGCGTGTCTGGCACGAGCATGCAACTAATGCACACGTTGGTGAAGGTGCAAGTCGTCGACGTGATCAGATGCGTTGTATTTCACTTTCGGATTGGCGCGGTATTCCAGCAAAATATGGCAATGATAAAAAAAAGCCGCTGTCACTTGGCACACCAGGTGGGAAAGGCAAGCATGCGGCGCCGCTCAGAGAACTCAGTGACAGACTGGCCGAATCGCGTTACCCATGGAGCCGTACCGGTATTCGTGATCAGCAGGATGACGCCTCTTGGCCGCCCCCGACCTCGCTAGGCTCGAGCGTATCTGACATCATCGGGGTGCAAGGGCAGATTGATGGTCTGATTGAATGGGCCGAAATCCAGGCAAATGCTGATGATATGTTACCGATGATGGTAGCGCTGGATGATCCTGCTGGAATCACCTATGACCTTGCGTCCTTGATGACCGCTCGAACAAAGCAGTTTTTAGAATCACCTGAGCATAGGTGGCAAGTCGTAACGGCATCGATGATTAATGGGGTAGAGGAGGCTATCAGGGAAAGGGCAATAACCGAAGTTTTGGAGAGGGCTAGAGAACGAGCAGATCGTACATACGATCAAATACAAAAGGACAGAGCTATTACTCAAAGTTCGGGGGGGCCAGGGTGGGAGTCGACTCCGGCGTTAGATGAATACTATAGTAGGGAGGCTATCAGAGAGCGTAACTATGATGCGGTCGAAAGTGAGTATGTGAAACAGTGTGCGGACGATGCATGGGCAAAATATGACAAGATGTTGGCTCGAAGCAGTCCTGGTGAAGATGATGGTCCCACAATGATGGAAAGGTGGGAAAGGGAAGAATTCGGGCCAGCGAAGGAAAGATTCGAAAGAGAAGTGATGGCTCCTCTGGGTGACGCTTATAAAAAGTGGTTAAAGTCTAAGTGTTTACTTGTCTATCTTGAGGCTAACCACGATGATAGTGACACTGAATCGGGTGTAGCGTTTGCCGCGACTGTTGCGCGCTGTTTAGCAGATACGCAGCAGTATAAAACGTTACATGATCAGTACGTTGCCTGGTTAAGCAGTGTAGACGTATCACGTGACAACTTGTTGCTGCGCGGTCTTTTGGTTGACTCAAGCAAGCTAAAGTCAGAGATGACTAGCTCAATAAATAATATTGATGTCAGTCACGGTGACGTAATTAGTCTGCCGTGGCAGGGTGTAATAGCCGCGTACCTCAAGGTGTTTGAAGATTTGCCGGAACACAAGGGTACGTTGGGAAGGTTATTGGCAGCGATAATCTCTCCCTATGTCAAATTATTGAAGGATGAGCCTACGGCTAGAACGAAGCCAGCCTTCCTGCTTCTCGGTATGATCGCCGAGAGGCCGATAGTAAAAATATCTGTGAACGATGCCACGTTAAGAATGGTTGTTGCAGACCTCAGAAAGAGCATGGGAGAAGTTAACCGACGCTTTGGCAACGTGGATGCAGAAATTTTTGACCGTAGAATGCTGATGGCTACAAGGCACGCTGCTGAAATATCCGGAGCAGTTGGTGGTCGAGGGAACTATCGAGTAAGTTACGATTATTATAAGATTCTTGATGTTGCAGATGCAATAGATGACCAAGGAGCCATAAGAGCCGCATCAGCAAGCCTTATGTCAGAACCGGTAAGCCAACATTTATCCCATGCAGCATTGACGGGGTCGGCCTGGGGAGCCTTGGCCAATCGTAATATACAGTTAAGTATCGTTAGTATGATTATAGGTGGAACAACGCTCTTATTTCAGGCGAATACAATATTCGAAGCCACGGACGCAAAGAGTAAGTTTCTTATTGGGAGCAAGTTGATAGCTATTACAGCGGGAACAGTAGGAGCTGCATTTGAATTGGGACATGCGTTACTGAGTCGAAGAGCTCTGTTCGGTGGTAGGTTGCAGATATGGGAGAGTAGCAGGCTTAACAGCGGCCTTTTGGGTGGAGTTCGTGTATTTGGTTCTGTTTCCGCTTTTTTGTTTAGTGGTCTTGACTTTTATGCCACGAAGAATGCCCTTGAAAGAGGTCAGAATCTTGAGGCTTTTTTATATTTTTGTTCTTCACTGGCAGGGGGGGGCATCGTTTTTGTTAATAACTTTTGTTAGCAGAAATGCCATTCTTGCAACTATCACTGTGCCCGGATGGGGGTGGATATTGGCCGGCATAGCAGTTGCAGTAAATATAGCGTTGTTTATTGTGGTGAAAGATAGCCTTCAACATTGGATTCGCCGCTCTTATTTTGGTGTTGATAGAAATCATGATGGCTTTGCTGACTTTAAATCTCAAACAGAAGCAATGAAAGAACTCTTTGATTAGGAGGTGGTATGGATTTAGTGGGATTGACAAATGGTAAGTTTCATGGTTTTCCTGTTCGCCGCAAATTGCGAAAGGAAGAAATTGATTCGGAAATTAGCAAAAGTAGGGAACAGGAAACTCCAGCAAGAGATTTGATATCTGTTATAAAGATCAATGATTGCTATATGGAGATGGTGGATCGTTGGTACGTCCATAAAGGACAAGGTGTATTTGCTGGTGTTATGTTTTTCATGCTTGGCGGCCTTGGCCTTTCAGTAGTGGGTCTGGCCACGCTTCTAGGCGGCGACTGGTTGTTTTTCATATTTGTAGTAGTGACGTGCGCTGGTCCTATTGCTCTTGGTTGGTCATTTTTTCGTTTGGAGGCATTTCAGTTGACACACTACCCAGTGCGCCTAAACAGAAAGAGCAGAATGGTTTATGCTATTCTACCTAGAGGAGATATGGTTAAAGTGAAGTGGGAAGATATTTTTGTCTATTTGGCAGAAAATAAAATCGCTTGGTTTCCTAAGTCGTTCTACGAGATTAGGGCGCATGTTCTTGATGGAGATCGAAAAAATGTGTTACAAACATTTTCTCTTGGATACCCTGCTTGGGGTGAAAAGGAGTATGCGCTAGGAATATGGGAATTTATTCGTCGCTATATGGAGGAACCCGATGGATACGAAAAAAATTCAGATTTAATTGAGTTATGTATGCCTGTCGACAAGGAGAGAGAGAGTTTGTCTTTTTGAATCGTTAGAGGGCTTGGCATGCTAGCTTTTTCCCCTATTGCTCAGTTGCTTCTTTCTCCTCTTTATGTGCCGTTGGTCTGGGGGCGAATGGTGGCTGTATATACCAGCAAAAGACCTCAATGGCCGGACGATGTGGAGGCCCAGTGCCAAACTGAAAAGGATGACCCCTATGCTAAGACTGCAGATGATAATGCACCATTTAGTTTCGTCGAAGGCACTTGGCCTATTATATGTTTCTGCATTGGTAGTTTAATTACTCTTTCAGGGATTATCTGGGCGGCTTATACTTATTTCATGATGTTTGTCAATGGATAGTAGAGGAGCGTATTATTTTTAATGTTATGCACATGGCAGAGCCTCAACTTTCCGACCTTTAGGTACTTCGTGATTATCCTGCATTAGAGTGTGTCTGCATAAGTTTTCTTCAAAAAATCGACGCCTCCGGGTCGCTATCTGACAAGCATGTAGCGCTTGGTCAAAAACGAAGGACCTCCACTTGTTGTCACGTCGATCTGAGCGGAAAGCTGTGGAACTTGACGGTCTCAACCTACAAGCGCAACACTATTGGAGTGCCGGAGATCCGGGCACTGACTTCTGGAGAACCTCCGCGTATACCTCCAGAGGCGTCTTGGCGTTCAACGTCTCTCTAGGCCTGGTATTGAGTGAGTC
>NZ_JASHIT010000078.1:0-5167 GCF_030733595.1 Halomonas sp. MMSF_3323
AGTCCGCCGTACCGCGCCCGATGTCGGCGACTCTCGAAGGCGCGCTACTCTACCAGAATCGGATAGGCTTCGGTATAGATCCAGTCCTTGTCCTGGGCCGGGACATGACAGCCAAGACAGTCGGCCTTGTAGTCGGCCGAAACGTTGGTGGAAGGATCATCGGTCTTGAACAGCGCCCAACCCCAGCCATCGCCCCAACTGCCATTGCTGTCGGCAAAGCGGTCGGTGGAGTCCTTGACCATCACGAACCACTGCTTGATGGTCTCGTTCTCGTAGCTCACCCCGGCGCCGGTGGTGTAGTCGCCGGTGCTGTGTGCCCGCAACTCCTTGACCAGCACGGCGCCGTCAGGGAAGACCCCGTTCTCGCGGAAGGACGCGACGCTCTCGGGCTCGGTATAGACGTTATGGAAGCCACTGGCGTCCCCTTCGGGTACGAACCAGGAGCCCAGATGCGCCATCTCGGTGCGGAAGTTGTCCGGCAAGGAGATGGTGCCCTCGCTATCCACCCAGGGAGACAGATCCTGGGCCACGGCAGCCGTGGCAATTCCCAACGCCGCTGCGGCGCACACGCCTGTCGCCAATGCCTTGGCTGTCATTTTCATGGTAGTCCCTCGCTGATCACGGTCGGTGCACTTAAAGGAATGTTACATCCGGTTAAGTTAGCAGCTTCTCAAGCGAGGGAGACCACCGCCGACGCCCGTCCGGGCGCTGCGGCACAAAGCTACAGCACTTGGCTGCAAAGGTACTTGTCGACGCTCAGCCCCTGGCCGCCATGACCCGCTCTACCGTCTCGACGATGGCCTGGGTCTGGGGATCGATCTCGAGATTGACCCTGTCTCCCGGGCGACGGTCGGCCAGTGTGGTACGGGCCAGCGTTTCCGGGATCAGGTCGACGCAAAAGGCCGGCCCCCGGGTATCGTTGCGCAACTCACCAATGGTCAGGCTGATGCCGTCCACGCCGATGTAGCCCTTGGCAAAGACAAAGCGATCAAGCCCTTGCGGCAACAGGAACCACAGGCGACGGTTGTTGGGTGCCTCGTCGAGCTCCACCAGCTCCGCCTGCCCCATGACGTGACCGGACATGGCGTGCCCGCCGATCTCGTCACCGAAGCGCGCCGCCCGCTCGACGTTGACGCGATCACCGACGCTCAGACCGCCGAGATTGGTGACCCGCAGGGTTTCGCGCATCAGGTCGAAGCTGACCAGATCCCCATCGATATCGGTGACGGTCAGACAGACCCCGTTGTGGGCCACCGATGCGCCCAGCTCCAAGCCTTCACACAGGTGACGCGGCAACCGCACCAGATGGCTGCGAAAGGCCTCCGCTTCCTTGATCTCGACCACCTCGGCGGTGCCCTGAACGATACCGGTGAACATCTTTGTCTCCTTGCCATCACGGGGCCTTCCCCGAACCGGCCCAGTCTAGAAGCCGCGCCTCCAAAGGTCCACGCTTGCGCTGTTGTTCAGAAAACCTATCGCCAGTCACGGCGTCCGGCGGGCGGATCCACTACGACGTGGCGCCTACCCCGAAAGACCTTGCCAGCGGCTATGCGTAAACGATTGACAGGGTCCTTCGCTCGCCCTATCCTTGCCCGCTACATTTTTAGGCGCCGATTTGTACCCGGATTGCGGGCGCCCGTGCCGCGACGCTCACAAGGCGTCGGTGCATGAAGTGCAGCTAAAAGGGTGTGTCCAGCGTTGATGGCCACCCGTCAGGGTGGCCTTTTTTTTGCCTGCCCATTGCCGTTCTCTTGCCCGCCCAGGTCCCTCGGTGCCCACCCGGTAGCTGAGATGATACGACTGACCAACCTTTCCAAGACCTTTGGTGCCGGCTCACGCGCCGTCAAGGCGCTAGCCGACGTCGACCTGCACGTACCCCAGGGGCAGATTCACGGCGTCATCGGCCTGTCCGGCGCCGGCAAGTCGACGCTGATTCGCTGCGTCAACCTGCTCGAGCGGCCTACCTCCGGCACCGTGGAGGTGGATGGCCAGACGTTGACCAGCCTCTCCGGCCCCGCCCTCAATCAGGCGCGCCACCGTATCGGCATGATCTTCCAGCACTTCAACCTGCTGACCTCGCGCACGGTATTCGCCAACGTCGCCCTGCCGCTGGAACTGATGGGCGTCAAGCGCGACGAGATCACCAAGCGCGTCACGCCTCTGCTGGAGCTAGTCGGCCTGGCCGACAAGGCCCAGCAGTATCCGGCACAGCTGTCCGGCGGTCAGAAGCAGCGCGTGGCCATCGCCCGCGCCCTGGCCAGCCGTCCTCAGGTACTGCTGTGCGACGAGGCCACCTCGGCGCTGGACCCCCACACCACCGCCTCGATCCTCGAACTGCTCAAGGACATCAACCAGAAGCTCGGGTTGACCATTCTGCTGATCACCCACGAGATGGAGGTGGTCAAGTCGATCTGCCATCGCGTCAGCCTGATCTCCGGTGGCAGGCTGGTCGAGGAAGCCGATGTCGGTGACTTCTTCACCGCCCCGCGCACTCAGCTCGGCCGCGACTTCCTCAACGAATTCCTCGAACTCGAACCGCCCAGGGAGCTGATCGACCGCCTCGAGCAGACACCCGGGCCGAATTCGCATCCGGTGGTACGCCTGGCGTTTTCCGGCGACGCCGTGTCCACCCCGCTGATCTCCCGGCTGGCGCGGGAGTGCGGCGTGGACGTCAGCATCCTGCAGGCCAAGGTCGAGTCCATCCAGGAGCGAACCCTGGGCCTGATGATCGCCGAACTGATGGGGGATGCCGAGGACACCCGGCGCGCCCTCGCCTACCTGCAATCTCACGACCTGACAGTGGAGGTGCTTGGCCATGTCCAGCGCGATGTTTAACCTCATCCTCGAAGCCACCCTCGACACTCTCTATATGGTGGCGGTGTCCGGTGTGATCGCGGCCCTGGTCGGCATCCCTCTGGGCGTGCTTCTGTATGTCACTCGCCCGGGCCAGATCCTGGCCCAGCCGGTGCTGCAGTCGGTCCTCGGCATCATCACCAACATCGGCCGCTCGATCCCCTTCATCATCCTGATGGTGGCGATCATTCCGTTCACGCGCATGCTGGTGGGGTCGTCCATCGGCACCAACGCTGCCGCCGTGCCGCTGACCATCGCCGCGATTCCGTTTATCGCACGCCTGGTCGAGGGCGCGCTGAACGAGATTTCTCCCGGGCTGGTGGAAGCCGCCCAGTCCATGGGCGCCACCCCTTGGCAGATCATCACCAAGGTACTGCTGCCGGAGGCCCGCGGGGGCATCTTCACCGCCCTGACCGTCACCGCGGTGACCCTGGTCAGCTACTCGGCCATGGCCGGCGCCGTGGGCGGAGGTGGTCTTGGCGACCTGGGCATTCGCTACGGCTACAACCGCTTCAATCCGACCATCATGCTGATCACCGTTGCCATCCTGGTGGTCATGGTTCAGGCCTTCCAGAGCCTGGGCGACTATCTGGTGCGCAAGAGTGACCACAAGTGACATGCACCCTGCATGACCTTAATAACCAAATTGCATTAGCGAAAGACGTGTTATTCCATTAACATCGCCACACACGTCACACACCGTTTCGGGAGACACTGAAGATGCGCAAGACACTGCTGGGCGCCCTGGCGCTTTCCACCCTGTCACTGGCGATCAGCCAGGCCAACGCCGATGAGCACAGCCTGAAGGTGGGCACCGTCGCCGGCCCCGAGACCGACGTCATGCAGGTCGCCGCCGATCTGGCCGAGGAGCGCTATGGTCTGGAGATCGAGATCATCGAGTTCACCGACTACGTGACGCCCAACGCCGCCCTGGCCGACGGCAGCCTCGACGCCAACGCCTACCAGCACGAGCCCTACATGAACGCCATGGTCAACGACCGCGGCTACGACTTCGCCATCGCCGGGCGCACCTTCGTCTACCCGATCGGCGCCTACTCCGAGAAGTACGAGAGCATCGAGGACTTGCCCGAGGGCGCCACCATCGCGCTGCCCAACGACCCGTCCAACGAAGGCCGCTCACTGATCCTGCTCCACAACGAGGGCCTGATCACCTTGGATGACCCCGAAAACCTGGAAGCCACGCCGCTGAATATCGTGGAAAACCCCCACGACTTCGACTTCCGCGAGATCGAGGCGGCCCAGCTGCCGCGCGTATTGCCCGACGTGGATATGGCCTTCATCAACAATACCTTCGCCCAGCCGGCCGGCCTGACCCTGGACGACGCCCTGGTCAAGGAAGGCCCAGAGTCGCCCTACGTCAACATCATCGCCGTGCGCGGTGGCGACGAGGATCGCGAGGAGATCCAGCAACTGGTCGACGCCTACCAGAGCGACGAAGTCGCCGCCAAGGCAGAAGAGCTGTTCAAGGGCGCCGCCGTTCCTGGCTGGAAGTAAGCCTGACGCGCGCTCCCTCTCGAGGCCGGCCCCAGGGCCGGCCTCGCCGTTTTCACCCGCGGACACTGCCACACTCGACATGTCTTCCTACGATCTTCTCGACCGCCAGCTCACCGCTCTGCTCGACTCCGGCGACTGGCTGACCAACGCCGCCCAGACCTCGGCCTTCATCATGCAGGAAGTCCCGCGCCTCAACTGGGTCGGCTTCTATCTGCAGCGCCAGCCGCGCATGCTGTCCCTGGGCCCCTTTCAGGGCAAGCCAGCCTGCCATCCGATCCCCTTCGACAAGGGTGTCTGTGGCGCCGCCGCCCGCAGCCGCCAGACCCAACGCGTCGACGACGTCCACGCGGTCGCGGACCATATCGCCTGCGACAGCGCCTCGCGCTCCGAGTTGGTGGTACCGGTGCTCGACAAGGACGGTGAACTATGGGGCGTGCTCGACCTGGACAGCCCCGACCAGGGGCGCTTCAGCGAAGACGACCAGGCCGGCATCGAGCGCCTGGTGGCCACCTTCCGCCGCTTGAGCGGGCTCGGCGACGCCTGAACCGTCCGAACGGATGAATCGCGCCGCCCCAGAGGCGGCGCACTCACTTCAATGCCCACCCGCGGCTTGGCCACTGCGTTGATCAGGCGATGGCAGCAGTTGCCAAACACCGGCGACGGCGACGACCCTAGAAACGACAAAAGCCCCGAGGCGAGGCCGCGGGGCTTTTGTCTGTAATCTGGTAGGACCAGGCGGATTTGAACCGCCGACCTCCACGATGTCAACGTGGCGCTCTAACCAACTGAGCTATGGTCC
>NZ_JASHIT010000079.1:0-4715 GCF_030733595.1 Halomonas sp. MMSF_3323
GCGCCGCACTCGCCGCGGGAGCGATCCCGCTGGGGTCACTACTGACTCTGGTCCTGATTCTGGCTCAGACCATAGACATAGGCGGCGACCAGGTGGACCCGCTCCTCGCCGATGTAGGCGGCCTGCGCCGGCATATGGCCGTTGCGGCCGTTGCGCAGCGTCTGACGCACGGAGTCGGCCAGGCTCTGGCCCGGTGCCTGGTACAGCCAGCTGTCGTCGGTCAGATTGGGCGCGCCCAGCGCCTGGTTGCCGGTACCGTCAGGCATATGGCAGGCGGCACATACCGAGGTGAAGACGGCGCCGCCTTTTTCGGCACGTTCGGCGTCCTCGGCCTGGCCGGACAGCGACAGTACATGCTGGGTCAGGTTCTCGATATTGTCCGCGCCGAGCTGCTGCCATGACGGCATCAGGCCATTGCGTCCGTTGTTGATGGTGGTGACGATGTGCTCGGGCTCGCCGCCGTAGAGCCAGTCGTCGTCGGTCAGATTGGGGAAGCCGTAGCCGCCCTTGGCGTTGGAGCCGTGGCAGATGGCGCAGTTGTTGAGGAAGATGCGCTCGGCCACCTGCATGGCGTCACCGTCCTGAGCGAGTTCCGGGATGGGTACCTGCTGGTACTTCTCGAAGATCGGCGCAAAGCGCTCTTCGGCCTGGGCGACCTCTTCCTCCCACTGACCTTCCTGGCTCCAGCCCAGCACACCGGCGAAGTTGCCGAGGCCCGGATACAGCACCAGATAGCCCAGGGAGAAGATCACCGTGGCAACGTAGAGCTGAAACCACCAGCGAGGCAGCGGGTTGTCGTATTCGTCGATACCGTCGGCGGTGTGGCCGGTGGTCTCGACGGTGCCGTCGGCGTCAGGGCGCTTGTCGGTCTTGCGGTTGGCCCACAGAAGCCAGAACGCAAAGCCGATGGTGCCGAGCGTGATGACGATGATCCAGGCACTCCAGAAGCCTGAGAGGGCATCACCCCAAAGCGTATTCATGTGTTCTTCTCTCCCCTGTCCTCTCGGGAATCGGCCTGTCGCTCGGCCGTGCGGTCACGATTCGGTTGTTCGTCGTCGTCGGCGAACGGCAGCTGCGCCGCCTGATCGAACTCGCGCTTGCGGCGGCTCGAGTAGGCCCAGGCCACCAGGCCCAGGAAGGCGATCAGCAGGATGCCGGTCAAGATGCCGCGAAAGGTTCCGATATCCATGGTTACGGGCTCTTCGCCGAGCTGGGCAACACCGTGCCAAGCTGCTGCAGGTAGGCGACCAGGGCGGTGATTTCACGCTCACCGCGGACCTCGCTGGTGGCGTTGGCGATCTGCTCGTCGGTGTAGGGCACGCCCAGTTTCTGAAGGGTGCGCATCTTGGCCGGGGTGTCCTCGCCTTCCAGGGTGTTCTCGAACAGCCAGGGGTAGGCCGGCATCACCGATTCGGGCACTACGTCCCGCGGGTTGTAGAGGTGGGCACGATGCCAGTCGTCACTGTAGCGACCGCCGACGCGGGCCAGGTCCGGGCCGGTGCGCTTGGACCCCCACAAGAAGTTGTGCTCGTAGACGGATTCACCGGCCACACTGTAGTGGCCATAGCGCTCGGTCTCGGCACGGAAGGGGCGAATCATCTGCGAATGACAGCCGACGCAGCCTTCGCGGCGATAGATGTCCCGGCCTTCCAGTTCCAGTGCGGACAGTGGCTCGAGGCCCTCGACCGGCTCCGTGGTCTGCTTCTGGAAGAACAGCGGTACGATCTCGGCCAGGCCACCGAAGCTGATCACCACCAGCACCAGCACCGCCATCAAACCGACGTTCTTTTCTATGATCTCGTGTTTCATGTCAGTCTCGGTCCTTCGTTGACTCAGGCGGTCTGGGGCAGGGGCGCGCCGCGCTTGGCGGAACCCTTGACGGTCATGGCCACGTTGACGGCCATGATCAGCATGCCGGTCACCCAGAAAAGGCCACCGATCAGGCGCACGATATAGCCGGGGCCGCTGGCCTCGACGGTCTCGACGAAGGTGTACATCAAGGTGCCGTCTTCGTTGATGGCGCGCCACATCAGGCCCTGCAGGATGCCGTTGACCCACATCGCGGCGATGTACAGCACGGTGCCGATGGTGGCCAGCCAGAAGTGCACCGCCACCAGCTTGACGGAGTACATCTCGGTGTGACCGAACAGGCGTGGAATCAGGTGGTACATCGAGCCGATGGTGATCATCGCTACCCAGCCGAGGGCGCCGGCGTGGACGTGACCGATGGTCCAGTCGGTGTAGTGGGACAGGGCGTTGACGGTCTTCACCGCCATCATCGGGCCTTCGAAGGTCGACATGCCGTAGAACGACAACGCAACGACGAGAAAGCGCAAGGTCGGGTCGGTTCGCAGCTTATGCCAGGCCCCGGAGAGGGTCATCATGCCGTTGATCATGCCGCCCCAGGAGGGCGCCAGCAGAATGATCGACATCACCATGCCCAGCGACTGCGCCCAGTTCGGCAGGGCGGTGTAGTGCAGGTGGTGGGGGCCGGCCCACATGTAGACCATGATCAGCGCCCAGAAGTGGACGATGGACAGGCGGTAGGAGTAGACCGGGCGCTCGGCTTGCTTGGGCACAAAGTAATACATCATGCCGAGGAAGCCGGCGGTCAGGAAGAAGCCTACCGCGTTGTGGCCGTACCACCACTGCACCATGGCGTCGATGGCGCCGGAGTAAATGGAGATGGAGTAGGTGGCGGTGACCGGAAGGGCCGCGCTGTTGACGATGTGCAGTACGGCAACGGTCAGGATGAAGGCGGCGAAGAACCAGTTGGCCACGTAGATGTGGGAGGTCTTGCGGACCTTGATGGTGCCGAGGAAGACGGCTGCGTAGGTCACCCACACCACCGCGAGCAGAATGTCGATGGGCCATTCCAGCTCGGCGTATTCCTTGACCTCGGTGAGGCCTAGCGGCAGGGTGACGACCGCGCACAGGATGACCGCCTGGTAGCCCCAGAAGGTAAAGGCGGCCAGCTTGTCGCTGATCAGCCTCACCTGGCAGGTGCGCTGGACGACGTAGTAGGACGTCGCGAACAGGGCGGAGCCGCCGAAGGCGAAGATGACCGCATTGGTATGCAGCGGGCGAAGCCGACCGAAGCTTGTCCAGGGCAAGCCAAGGTTGAGTTCCGGCCAGACCAGTTGGGCGGCGAGAATCACACCGAGGGTCATGCCCACGATGCCCCACACCACCGTCATGATCGCGAACTGCCGGACCACCTTGTAGTTGTAGGTCGGATGTTCAAATGCTGTGCTCATGATCAGTTTCCCATCGATCGCGTAAAGGGGACGATCCCCCGGCCATAGTGCCTGCCCGGCAATTGCCTCAGAATGATGCAGATCAACAACCACTCAGAATTCTAGCCCAGCCTGGCAGTGAGAAGAACTTAGCCTCTGGTGGCAGTGAACTTTGGAAACTTTGCCGTGTCACAACTCGTTTTACCCGACGCTTTTACTCAGGAATTCAGCCAGGCACTCGCCGCCGGGCACCGTGGCGAGTGGCAGGTGCCCGACCTGGCGCCGGTGATCATGGAAGGGCCACCCAGTCGCAATGTGCTGCTGCTGGCGCATGGGGCCGGTGCCGGACACGATTCACCCTTTTTGCTTGAATGGCGCGCGGCGCTGGCCAGGGCCGGCGTACAGACGCTGTCATTCGAGTTTGCCTATCTGCGCGAGATGCGTGCGGCGGGGCGTCGGCGGCCGCCGCCCAGGGTGGCTCGGCTGGTGGAGGAAATGCGCCTCTGGCGTGACGTTTTGTCGCAGATGGTGCCGGGGGCGCTGTGGCTCGGCGGCAAGTCCATGGGCGGTCGGGTGGCCAGTCTGCTGGCCGCCGAGGACGGTGCGCCGGGGCTGGTGCTGGCTGGCTACCCCTTTCATCCCGTGGGCAAGCCCGAGCGCCTGCGTCTGGATCACTGGCCGTCGCTGGCTTGCCCTCTGGTGGTACTGCAGGGTACCCGGGACGCTTTCGGCACTCGCGACGAGGTGGCGGGCTATGAGTTGGCGGCGCATGCGCGTCTTGAATGGCTCGAGGATGGCGACCACGACTGGTCGCCGCGGCGCTTGAGTGGACTGTCGCGTCAGGACCTGATGGCTAAGGCGGCGCGCGCTACCGCGGACGCCATGGGCAAGTCGTGAGCGCTTCTTTCTACAAGGGTGGATATCGCGGCGCTGTGGCGCCAGCCCTTGCGCCGTCTGGCTTTCGGCCCAAGTCGATGAATGCACGGGCAAAAGTCGGGACAAAAAAAACGAGAAAGATGCGTGGAGCGCGTTGACATCCCCCGGATGTTCTGTAGAATGCAGCGCCACGTGACCAGGGGTGGTTAGCTCAGCTGGGAGAGCACCAGCCTTACAAGCTGGGGGTCACAGGTTCGAACCCTGTACCACCCACCATCATGAAAATGATGGATGGACACGTAGAGTAGAGAGCGCTGGACCGGTAGTTCAGTTGGTTAGAATGCCGGCCTGTCACGCCGGAGGTCGCGGGTTCGAGTCCCGTCCGGTCCGCCAGCGTCTCTTCTCGAATTGGTCATCATTGCGGACCGGTAGTTCAGTTGGTTAGAATGCCGGCCTGTCACGCCGGAGGTCGCGGGTTCGAGTCCCGTCCGGTCCGCCAGCGTCTCTTCTCGAATTGGTCATCATTGCGGACCGGTAGTTCAGTTGGTTAGAATGCCGGCCTGTCACGCCGGAGGTCGCGGGTTCGAGTCCCGTCCGGTCCGC